>JBAVJG010000588.1:0-1514 GCA_049687655.1 Anaerolineales bacterium
AGCGCTTCATCGAGATGCCCGGATGAAGCGGCGTTTAGGGCAATGTGAAAATCGTGTCGCGCGATCTTGCGCCCCTCTAAATGGGTCCAGTCAGGCCAGCAGACCAGACCCAAGATACCGAGGACAAAAAGGCTGCGGACCAACATCCGTTTTTCCCCCGAACGCCAGAGGCGCCACAACTGCCAAGCCGCGGCGGCGGCGAATAGGGTCAGCAGGACCGCGGTCGGCAATCGATAACGGTCCGAGGCCTTGAAGGGGATGATCGAAACAAACCCCAGCACGGTATATCCCGCCAGCAGCAGCTGGTTGGGAGTCACTTTTCGCAGCAAAATGAACCCGAGACAACCAAGCGGGCCGATCAGCCAGAAACCGGCCCAGGGCAGAGAGAGAAACCACGAATAGGCCCGATAGGCGTAGACGTCGAACTCCTGGCTCCACTCGCGTGCGTTGAAAAAAATGGCCAGGCGACGGATCAAATTGGCGGTGACGGCAAGCGGTTCTTCCCGCATCGTCTTGATCAGTTGCTTTCCCCAGTACTGCTCGATCTCTTTTTCCGTGCGGTAGCCGGCCTGGAGAGGCTGGTGCATGTATTTGTCGAAGAGAATGCCCACGGGCGGGTGCAGCCCTTCGAACTCAGGCGCCAGGCCCGAATAGAGGCTCCAGGTTCCCTGCGATCGCAGCAACGGCACACCGGAGATCTGGTAATTGCGATAGAGAATCGGCGAAATGATGAGGATGGTTCCGATGCAAAACAGAAGCGCGCGCTGAAGTCCCGCTCTGAACCCGGAGCGGTGCCGTCGAATCAGCCACCACAGGACAAAGGGAAGCACCAGGAATAGGTTGGCACGTGCCCCGGCGGAAAGTGCAAAGGCAAAACCGGCTGCGGTCACGTAAATGCGTTGATAGGAAAAACGGATCAGCAGCCAAAGGGTCAGACTCTGAAAAAAAATGCTGAAGCTTTCGGCAAATTCTTCAGCTTCGAAAACAACCAGCATCCAGTAAACAGCCAGCAGGTAGCCCGTCAAAAGACCCACCGGCCGATTCCAGGCCCGTGCCGCCGTCTGGGCCATTAAAACGGCGGACAATGATCCCATCAACGCTTGAATCACCTTGCTGACCAGCGGGTCGGAGCCAAAGACGATCTGCTGCAGTGCCAGGAAGGCCGGATAGACCGGCAGGTAGTTTCCCACGTGATCCCAGGACCAGACGCCCTCGGCCATGCGGCCGGCCCACTCCGCATAAACTTTGGCATCGATCACCGGGACCCCGAAAAGCGGATTGTCGGTCGCTTGAAGAATGTAGATCATCCGAAAGGCAAACGCGAACACAAACAGGATAATCGCCGACTCCCGTCCGATGCCGGCGCCCGAAGGCCTGCCATTGTCAACGGCAAAATAGTTTTTCGTTACGGTCATCATTGGGACTTCGGCTACGCAGTCGATTCTTTGTGGGTTCTTTGCCACTCTACTTGAATCCTTGACTCCTTGAACCCTTGAATCCTAAAGAATTGCCAC
>JBAVJG010000589.1:0-5726 GCA_049687655.1 Anaerolineales bacterium
ATAGCGGTCAACACCCAGCCTGCTGCAGCGATGTAGTCTCTTGGTAATCCCGCAATTTGTCCATTCTTGCTTAATCCCTCAAGTAGAAGTAGGACGATCACCCCAATCAATGTTGACGCGAATAATATAAGCCTGACTTTGCTGCGTCGAACTTTACCATACTGGCCGAATTTTGCTGTCCCCATACGTGGGACCGTTATAAATCGTTTTCCTGCCCATAAGAGGAACAAAGCAACGAATTCTCCTCCAATGTACAGAATGATTTGCATGTCATCATTAGCAACGTATGAATCGGTCAATGTAAAAGCCGCGATATTTAAAAGCAGCAAGCCTAAGAAGATATCCCACAGTCCATCCTGGAACATGGAGCGCCAGGCTTTGCGCTGTAGCTCCTTAAGGTTTATTTTTTCTGGCATCGTATCCTCCAGTTAGCTTTGCGTTGTTGATATACTTTGTACTGCAAAGTTATTTGCACTCATTATACTTATTTCTCACTAACTGTCAAGTGTTTTGCTGTGATCCTTAAATAGGACTTACGCACATTGCGAAAAGATACCGAAAATAAGGGGGGCGTGCGCCGCACGCCCCCCTTATTTTCGGGCTTCCTCCGTATTTTTGCGTAAGTCCTGTTAAAAACAAAAAAACACCCGAGCAGTTCAGTTTTGCTAGAGTGTTTCGAAATAGTACGGTTATAAAAATTAGAAGATTATATGTGTCCGTTTACTTCCCTGTATTTCTTCTCGCCAGCTTCGATGTGGATTGGCAGTCGATTTTCTGAGGGAGGCAGGGGGCAGGTGGCATAATCCGTATACGCGCAGGGTGGATTGTAAGCCCTATTGAAATCTACCATGATTTTTCCATTCTTGGGCATTCCAGCGATAAGGAAACGCCCGCCAATGTAAGTCGTATCTCCATTTGTTGCGTCCTTGAAATCCAGGCGCATTACTTCATCTTCATCCACTCTGGCTTCCAGACGATGTTCTGCCCCATCCAGATTGAATGTAACGTATCCCTGAAAAGGCGTTTCATGGTAGATTTCGATCACGTCCTGGATACTGATCAATTTAGGTGTGTCATAAGCAGTGTACTTGGCTTCGATGCAATACTCCGGATCGACAGGATATTGCTTGAACCCGGTAAATTCTTTTCGTAATGTACTTTGCCTGTCCCAGACGCGGAGCAGATGGCGGTCTGCGCGTTCCAGCAGCACGAGCGTTAAGTCACCGACTTGCAGAAAATCCGCCTCTTCATATATATCTGCTACCAGTGTTTTTAGCATGACCTGCTTTCCATTACAGTAAACTGGAACTCCCCGCGCCGCACGAAAAGTAGCAACGCCGTTATTGTATTGCACAATTCCGATATGATCTGGCACAACGGGAGGTAAGATGATGTCATTCGTTGAGTCACTTCCGATTTTGTTTTCCCCGTCTCTGAGCCAGAAAAGACCAACCAGACCCAGCCAGCCACGCTCAGTATTTTTAAAGCGCTCCTCCCTCTCCCGTCTTTCGGCCAGGATGGATTCTTCGTAGGTACGGGTCTTCAATGCCATCAACCAAACTATACTTGATTTTTAACGCTCAAACAAGACTGTCATGCAGTTTTTATGAAAAATTTTCTAACAAAGTTGAAATGTTTACTCCAAGTGCTTCGTTGTCATAGCCACCTTCCATCACAAGCAAAGTTTGCAGGTTGAGAGATGCAATGCATTGGCCGATTTTCTGAATACCTCCCCGCGTGATCTTGAAGGATCCCAGTGGGTCAGCCGTATACAAGTCCATGCCCGCAGAGATGACCAGATACTTTGGGATAAAGGATTGGACCAGGCCAAGCGCCTCGTCCAATGCAGACAGATAGTGGGCATCGTTCGTTCCAACAGGGAGCGGGAAATTGCGATTCAAACCGGACCCCTGGCCTGCTCCCGTTTCACCGGCATAACCGCTAAAAGCGGGATATTCCGAGTCCGGATCGGCGTGAAGGGAGATGGTCAGCACATCGCCACGCTCGTAAAAGATATCCTGCGTACCGTTCCCGGCGTGATAGTCGATATCCAGGATGGCAACTTTACAATCTCCGGACAGCCAATGGGCTGCAATAGCTGCGTTGTTGAGATAACAATACCCTCCGCAAAAAGATTTGCCTGCATGATGTCCCGGTGGTCGGCAAAGAGCAAACGCCGATCTTTCTCTGTCTGTGATGGCTTTTGCGCCACTCAAGGCGCAGTTAGCAGAGCCAAGCGCAGCCTGGTACGTGCCGTCCATAATGGGAGCGGACAGGTCGGTCATATAGTATCCTGCCCGGCCCAGGAGAGACTTCGGTCTGTGGGACCAGCCCCGGGGTGGAAAAGTAGCGGGCAGGAGCGCGGTCTTCTTGTAGGTTGTCTTTACCTGCCTCCATTCTAGATAGGCGGTACATAAAAAGTCCACATAGTCCGCATCATGGACGGCGAGGACTGGATCGAGACCAAAATCTTCAGGTGGGAGAATCTCTGCCCAATCCTGTTCCTGCAGCACGGACAAGATGCGCTCCATGCGCTCCGGATTTTCGAGATAGGGCATATGCTGGCCGCCGTCGAAAAGCTCGAAGGGTGGGTTGTGGAGTTCGTGGTTGTCAGAGTAGAATACCTGCATAAGGCCTCTCAATTTTGGTAAGATAATTTTACTCGCAGACATCTGAAAAGGCCGGAGGAGATATGGAGACTATTCAAGCAGTTCATACGCGCCAATCTATTAAGAAAATAAAGCCAGACCCTGTGCCGCGCAAATTAATCGAGAAATTGCTGTCTGCCGCTGTGCAGGCGCCAAACCATTACAAGGTACGCCCCTGGCGTTTCGTTGTGTTGACAGGTGAAGCGCGTAAGAAGTTGGGGGAGGTGATGGCGCAAGTCTTTTTGGAGAAATTCCCCGACCTGCCGTCGGATGCGGAGGCAAAAGCCCTCGAAAAGGAACGTTCCAAGCCGCTGCGCTCGCCGGTGTTGATTGCGGTTGGGGTAGACAAACCAACTGAATCAAAAGTAATCGAAATTGAAAATGTGTGTGCAACCGCTGCTGCCTGTCAAAACCTGTTGCTGGCAGCGCATGATCTGGGGCTGGCCGCCAAATGGCGCACCGGCGATCCGGCCAGGGATGCAAAGGTCAAGCAGTTCCTGGGATTTGAACCAGACCAGCACTTAATCGCTTTTTTGTACATTGGTTACCCGGAATTCGACCCCGAACCGGTTGAACGTCCATCGTTTGAAGATCGAACTACCTGGATGGAGTAAACAAACTGAGAGCCTCCCGATGGTCGTCGGGTGGCTCTCGGTTATCTGCCTAAAATCTCGAGCATTAGGTCCGGCCTGTCGGTCATGACACCGTCCACGCCCCAGGCGATATACATCTTCATCTGTTCCGGGTCATCGATCGTCCACGGCTCGACGCGCAGGTTGCGCTCGTGTGCAGCGCGTACGAATTGGGCTGTCATCACGATGATACCGCCGGATTTTTCCGGCACCTGCAGAGCATTAAAAGACGGGCTGTAGAGCCTGCCCAAAAAACCTTTACTCAAGAGGACAAATACTGTGGTCTCCTGCCTGGCGCTGGATGTTGCCACTTCCGGGCAAGCTCGTCGGAACTCCTCCATACGCTCATCGAGGAAAGACGCCACCAGGATTTTGTCCTGCATATTGTAGGCTCGGATCATGTCGCAGAAGGACGCGGCCATCGGGCGTTCGGTCGTCTTGATCTCAATGGTCATGTGATATTGGGGAAAAGTCTGAAAAATCTCCTCCAACGTTGGGATGGTAATGCCCATGCCCCGATAGGGGAAGGTATCCCCGCCATCGTTCGACCAGTCGTAGCCGGCATCCAACTTTTTGATCTCGGCCAGGTTCATATCTTCGATGTTCCCTGTCCCATCGCTGGTCCTGTCCACGGTTTCATCGTGGTTGATGACCAGCACGCCATCCTTTGTGATATGCAGGTCCATCTCCAGCACGTCCACACCCAGCTCAACAGCATGCTCGAAAGCATACAGTGTATCCCCCGGCCAGAGCCCGTCCCCGCCCTGGTGTGCGATGACCAGTGGGTAGGGCAGCTCCGGCGAATAATAGGGATGGTCAGGTGCTCGCCTGGAGAAGGCCGATACCAAAACCAGCGCCAGCAAGATGACGCCCAAGATGGATAGAGCGATTTTCTTTTTCAATTCTCACCTTGATGGACTTGATAGCCAGCAGACATAAGCGCTTCATGCGCCGCCTTAACCTGCTCCTGTTTCACAAGGATATAATCTGTATCGAATGTGGACAGCGCAAAAATGGATATGCCTGCCTCTGCCAGCACGGACGAGATCCCGGCCAGAACTCCCACAAGCCCAAACTCGAGCGGACCCTTTACTTTGAAACATGCCCAGCCCCGGTCGGATTTGTCACTTTCGAATTCGACTGATTCATGAAGAACCAGCGATAATTCTTCATTTGTGCGTGTGATCGCAAAAAAAGAATTGCTGAAAACGGAGACAGGAATGTCCGCGTCCGGTTCCAGGCGGTGGATGACGAATGATCGCTCGAGCAATGTCAGGGACAGTTTCATGCAGCCGATTATATCAATGCAAAAAACGAAGTCCAAAGTCTTATCATCCCCGAAGGTTGGCAGACTTTGGACTCCGCAATCTTAAACGCTTTCGATCACTTTTTGCAGTTTGGCTTTGACTTGCTGCGCTATTTCATCCAGTGATTCGTTCTCCACAGCCTGCATGGAAGCCAAGGGGTCAATGCCTGAAACAACGGTTCCTCCGTTTTCATCTTCTTGCACGACCACATTGCAGGGCAACATCAGGCCGATATGAGGTTCCGCCTGCAGGGCTTGATGGGCCAGTGGTGGATTGCAAGCGCCCAGAATGCGATAATTCCGGAAGTCCACATCCAGCTTCTTTTTGAGGGTGGCTTTCACATCGATCTCAGTCAAGACGCCGAAACCTTCTTTTTTCAGTTCATCGGTGAGACGGAGAACAGCCTCGTCGAAAGGCAGGTCAAGGGTTTTTGAAAAATAGTAGCTCATTCGATCTTCCTCGCTTTCCTTTTCCTCATTTGATGCAATAAAATAAAATTGGTTGCATTTCAGAATTCCAAATTGACAGTCTTGCCATTTTCCCGTATAACTGCCCCATATAAATTATATCGGGAGGTACAACGTGTACGCACTTAATTTGATATTACAAGAGGGCCCGAATACCAGCCTGTCCTGGCTGTTGTGGGTTGCGTTGGGATTCTTCGTCCTGATGGTTCTCATCGGATGGTGGACCAGCCGCAATAGAGGGGAACAGGTTGAGGTCCAGGCTGAAGCGCATGCTGCGCCAAGACCGGAGAAGTCCG
The DNA here is from genome assembly GCA_049687655.1 of Anaerolineales bacterium. Lineage (GTDB taxonomy): Bacteria > Chloroflexota > Anaerolineae > Anaerolineales > Villigracilaceae > JAABUE01. Next base: position 5,351 of record JBAVJG010000589.1, read on the forward strand.
CAGATGACCTGACGGTACTGGAAGGTGTTGGTCCGAAGGTTGCCAAGATCCTGACTGAAGCGGGATATATGTCCTTCGCTGATCTGGCCCAAGCGGATTCTGCTGAAGTGGATAAGGTGTTGGATAGCAATCACTTGCAAATGCTGGATTCTGAAGGCTGGATCGAACAGGCCAAGTTGGCGGCGAAAGGGGATATGGAAAGCCTAGCCAAGTTGCAGGATGAATTGAAGGGCGGCCGCAAAGCCAAATAGGATAGCCTGATAAACAGGACTTACGCAAAAATACGGAGGAAGACCGAAAATAAGGGGAGCGTGCGCAAGCACGCCCCCCTTATTTTCGGTATCTTTTCGCAATGTGCGTAAGTCCTATATTTAAT
>JBAVJG010000590.1:0-2967 GCA_049687655.1 Anaerolineales bacterium
GCGGTTGGCCGCCAGCAGGAATACCAGTGAAAATGTAATATAGAGCGGATCCGAAGCAACGTTGGCATGAATGCGCACCGCCGATTCCGAAACCAGCACGAACAATCCACCCAGATAAGCATAGACCAGTTTCTCGCGAAAAGCGTCGTAGACCAGCCACCCGGCCAGGAACACATTCGCCACCATCACCAGCACGTTCAGGTACCAGCCGGATACGAACACATCCCAACCGGTAAGCCAACTGATGCCCGCCAGCAACAGTGGATAGAGCGGCGGCCAGTACACCAATGGGGAGTTGGTATGATCAAAAAAGCCACGCCCGGCCAGAAAATTTGCCGCAGTTGCCATATTCTTGACCGCATCTGCGGAAACCCCGGCTCCGTATAGCGAAGTTGCCAGCAGGACCAATCCACCGCCGGCCAGGGAAAGTGCGAGCAAATAGTACAAAAACGGTTTGGAAATTCGCATCGACCGCAAATTCTACCATGCAGTCAATTTATTCTATACAGGACTTACGCAGCTAAATGAGAGTACCCCGAAAAAAGGGGTGCTGCTACGCACCCCCCTTTTTTTCGGTAACCTTTTGCGAACTGCGTAAGTCCTACTATAATTGGGACATGGAAATCGATACCACCTCCCTGACCATCACCCAAGCACTGAGCGACGAAGAGACGCGCCTGGGACTCACCCAGGCCTGCTACCGCCAGATCGAGCGGCTAAACCCGACGATCAACGCTTTTATTACGGTGATTCCCCCTAAAAAAAGCTCTGGAGAGATGACCGAGCAAATTTCCGGCAAAAAGAAGATTGCTTCGGGGCAACGCCTGCCTCTCTCAATGACACTGGAAAATATCCCCATCGCAGTTAAAGACCTTTACGAAACGGCCGGTGTGCGTACGACAGCCGGATCACTTTTCTTCAATAATTATATTCCCGAAAAAGATGCGGCCGCTGTAACGAAGCTCAAAGCCGCTGGAGCGGACATCGTCGGCAAGACCAGCACGCACGAGATCGCTCTGGGTGTGACCAATATCAATCCACATTATGGCTCACCGCGCAACCCGTGGAACACGTCCTACATCACGGGCGGCTCCTCCGGCGGATCTGCGGCAGCGGTGGCAACCGGCATGTGTATGGCCGCGCTAGGCAGCGACACGGGCGGCTCGATCCGCATCCCGGCTTCGTTGTGCGGCGTGGTCGGGCTAAAACCAACCTATGGACGGATCAGCTTGCGTGGCGTGTTCCCGCTCTCATGGAACCTGGATCATGCCGGGCCGCTGACTCGCAGCGTCAAAGACGCCGCCCTACTTTTGCAGATGCTGGCCGGTTACGATGAGGAAGATCTTTCGTCTGCAGATGTACCGGTGGATGATTATTTGAAAAATATAGAAGCTGGAATTAAAGATTGGCACATCGCGCTGGCTGTTGGGGATTTTATTGATGTCAGTAATGCTGAGGTGTTGGGCGCGGTGCGTGCAGCAGCGAGTTATTTTGAGGATCTGGGGGCAAAGATCGAAGAAGTTGACATATCATGGTTATACGAAGCAGCGGTTGCAAACGGACAAATGGTTCAGGCAGATGGAGCCGCATATCACCGGGAGCGTCTGGAATCCAACCCCGAGCTTTTTGGGGCGGATGTTCGTCAGCGCCTGGAAACGGGACGGGACCTACCCTCGGGCGCGTATGTGCAGGCGAGGCGGAAACAGGTTGAGGTCCAGCGACGAAGCGAGACGTTTTTTCGTCAATACGATGCGCTGCTTCTGCCGTCCACACCCATCACTGCCCTGCCAATCGACGACATTGAAAATTCCGCCAATCAGGCGCCGGCGTTGACACGTTTCACAGCCCCTTTCAATCTGTCCGGTACACCGGCACTATCCATCCCCTGCGGATTTACAAAAACGGGCCTGCCGATTGGTTTGCAAATCGTCTCCGGGTACTGGCAGGAGTCCAAAGTGCTGCGTGCCGGATATGCCTTCGAACAGGCGACAGAATGGCATAAACACAAAATTGGATTATGATAAATTTGCCCCTGATTCTATTGAAATCAGGGGCGCTTATCGAACCTTCATTTTTTTATTCGCCGTAACAAACGCGAAGATCCACTCGAAAAGTAGTGCAGCCATCACCACTGGCAGGGGCAGGCGCAGCGCAGCACAAATTGGCTGTGTCGTAGCCATACCCTTCCGGGCACTGACCGGTTTCCATTTGCAAAGCGGGGGTAGTACAAGCGCTGTTACAAAGCTGGAGATCATACGACCAACTGTCCTTCCCTGAAAGGGAATGACAGGTTATCCGTAAATTTCCGTCATTGTGCATCTGTTCGATACACTGCATATCCAGGTCAGAAGATTTGAAGGTTGTCCCCGGTAGGACGGATAAAATCACGTAAGGTACCTTGTCTACGCAATATTTGGGATCGATCATCGTAACCGTTGGAGCCTGGCACCCGTTCCCGGCGGCTGCCTCGCAGAATGGAGCATATTGCGGTTGAGTTGGCGCCGCAGATTCAGCAGGTTCAGCCTGCTCCGCTGTGGGCGGTGACGTAGCAGGTTCGTCCTCAGTTGGCGGCTCCATAATGGAAGTCGGTTCAGCAGTCTGCGCTGGTGCACCGCAGGCAGCCAACAAAAGGGCGATAACAGCAATGAAGATAGAGAGAATTTGAGCGTTTTTCATATCTTCTCCTTTCAAGAGCGCGTTATTCCCACGGGGCATTCTCCCGCAGCCAAATAGCGCGTTATCTATTTGATATTATCTTATCCGGTCACATTATTAAATCCCCCAAAGCTACGATGACCTATGGGGGGTGTGATTTATATGATGAATTTGCGACCAATTTGCGACCTTGCGTATTTATTTCCAAACTACTCACCGCTTTTTTTAGGGGGATAATCAAAAGGTCAAGATATCTAAGACAGGACTTACGCACATTGCGAAAAGATACCGAAAATAAGGGGGGCGTGCTAC
>JBAVJG010000591.1:0-2874 GCA_049687655.1 Anaerolineales bacterium
TGCCGGGTTGGCCCAACGTGTGTTGGTTATGTATGGCGGGTTATTTATCGAAAAGGCCGATGTCAAAGAACTGTATGCCGATCCACGACACCCTTATACAATTGGTTTGTTAGGCAGTTTACCTCGCTTGGACGGAAAACACGCAGATCGTTTAGTATCAATTGAGGGATTGCCTCCGGTATTGTATGAACCACCAAGCGGGTGCCCGTTCGTCCCGCGTTGTAAGTTTGCCATCGAAAGATGCTCGAAAGAAAATCCTGTTTTGGAAGAAATTGCTCCAAACCATTCTATTGCATGTTGGGTTGACACCCGCACTGGGAGACCTCGCTACAATGACCAATGAAACCCTGCTTCGCGTTGATAATCTGGTAAAGCATTTCCCTATCTATCAAGGTGTGATTCGCCGACAAGTTGGTGCAGTCCACGCGGTGGATGGCGTCAGTTTCGACATATACAAAGGCGAGACATTTGGACTTGTGGGTGAGTCCGGTTGCGGGAAGTCGACCACAGGCCGTACTATTATACGATTATATAAGCCGACTGATGGTCACATCTATTACGATGGCACAGATCTGGCATCCTTGAGCGACAGGGAAATGCGCAGGATGCGCCGCAAGGTGCAAATCATTTTTCAGGATCCCTATGCCAGCCTTAACCCTCGCATGACAGTCGAAGATATTGTGGGGGAACCGCTACTTGTTCATAAAGTAGCGACCAGCAAGGAAATCAAAGAACGAGTTAAAGAGCTACTTAAACAGGTAGGTTTGAACCCTGCCTTTTCAGATCGATATCCCCACGAATTTTCCGGTGGGCAACGCCAACGCATCAGTATAGCGCGCTCCCTGGCTTTGCAACCCGACCTCATCATTTGTGATGAACCCATTTCGGCGTTAGACGTTTCGATTCAGGCGCAGGTTATCAACTTGCTGGAGGATCTGCAAGAACAGTTTGGCTTGACCTACATGTTTATTGCGCATGACCTGTCTGTGGTACGGCACATAAGCGACCGCGTAGCCGTCATGTATTTAGGTATTATTGTTGAATTAGCGGAACGCGATGAACTGTATGAGCACCCTTTGCATCCGTATTCGCAGGCTCTGCTCTCGGCAGTCCCCATCCCTGATCCTGTTGCAGAAGAACGGCGTCAACGTGTCATTTTAGAAGGCGATGTACCCTCTCCGGTAAATCCGCCTTCCGGATGTCGTTTCCGCACACGCTGCCCGATCGCGGAACCGCTTTGTGCGGAAGAAAAACCTGAATGGCGAGAGATAAAGCCAGGTCACTTTGTGGCCTGTCACTTTTCTGAAAGATTTCTATAATTTATTCGTAAGGAGGTGATGCCCTGTCAAAAGTAAGTAAATGTATAGAAAGTTTAACCGTCGTATAAACCCTAAAAAATCCTTCTGAGGAGGAGAAATATGCGTTCAAAACTGTTTTTTGCACTCAGCCTGCTGATTGCTGCTAGTATGGTCCTGGCTGCCTGTGCACCTTCTGCCGAGCCTGCTCCTGCCGAGCCCGCTGAGCCCGCCGAACCTGCCGAGCCCGCTGAGCCTGCTGAGCCTGCTCCTACTGAGGCTCCCGCCGAGCCTGCCGCGCCCATGGGACCGGAGATGAAGAATCCCGACACCTATATTGTAGCGACAATCGGCGAGCCCGAAACCCTCGATCCTGCCTGGACTTATGAAACTGCCGGCTCTGCGATCGAGAACAACATCTATGAAGGTATGGTCTGGTTCAACAGAGAAGATACCGGATCTTTCGTTGGCGTTCTGGCCACCGACTGGTCGACCAATGAGGCCGGTGATGTCTGGACCTTCAACGTCCGCGACGGCGTCACCTTCCACGAGGGTGGCACACTGGAACCCCATGATGTTGCCTACTCCGTCCAGCGCGCCCTGCTGCAGGACCGTATCGACGGCCCGCACTGGATGACCCTGGAAGCCTTCTTCGGTCTGTTCACGATCGAAGACCTGGCTATTGGCGACAGCGGCAAGGAATTTGCCGACCTGACCCAGGATGAACTGGTTGCCGCCTGTGAGATGGTGCAAGCTGCCGTTGTCGCTGACGACGAAGCCGGCACGGTCACCTACAACCTTAATACTGCTACCCCCTGGTTCCTGGCCATGATGGCGAACACCTTCCTGGGCGCGACCTATGACATGGAGTGGATGGTTGAGAACGGCGCCTGGGATGGCACCTGTGACAACTGGGTGCAGTGGCACGATCCGGCTGCTGAAGACACCATTCTCTTCAACCAGGCCAACGGTACCGGCCCCTACAAGCTGGACCACTGGACCCCCGGTGAAGAGATTCTGCTGACCGCCAACGAGAATTACTGGCGCCAGGATGGCGATCCCATTTGGGAAGGTGGCCCCAGCGGCGTTGCCAGCATCCAGAACCTATTAGTCAAGAGCGTTGATGAATGGGGCACCCGCCAGGCCATGTTCGAAGCCGGCGATGCCGACTACATCTACGTCCCCTCGCAGTACCGCCCGCAGCTCGAAGAGCAATACGGTGTAATCTGTCAGGCAGACGGCTCCTGTGAAGACGCTGGTTCCGGTTACATCCAGGCTTGGGTCAATCTACCCAGCCTTGCAATGACCCCCGGACAGTTCAACTGGCAGATCAACGTTGAAGGTGGTAACCCCTTCGCCGGTAGTGGCGAATTAGATGGTTCCGGCATTCCCGCCGACTTCTTCCAGGATCTGCACGTCCGCAAAGCCTTCAACTACTGCTTCGACTTTGACGCCATGATCAACGATGCCCTGAACGGTGAAGGCATCCAGGCACAAGGTCCGATCATCGCCGGCATGATGGGCTATCGCGAGGGTGAAGCCCCACTGTATTCCTACGATCCTGACAAGTGCGTGGAGG
>JBAVJG010000592.1:0-2081 GCA_049687655.1 Anaerolineales bacterium
CCGGATGCGGCCTCCTCTTCCACCAGTTTGCGCGCATAAGGCGCCAATTGTAGCCAGAGATTGAAATCCGGATCCAGGCCGGTACACATGCCAGAAAGGATCGCAACCGTGCGTGCCAGGTAGAGCAGATTTTGCGGAACCTGAAAGGGCATGCTCAACATCAGGTCGCGGTACTGGTGCGCGAATTCGCGGATCTCATCCGAACTGATACCCCGAATTTCCTTCATGGACATGCCCCAGAAGCGGTCAAAGACCTGCGCTTCGGCCTGCTCGATCAGCTTCAGGTCTGCGCCGGGAAGCAGCATATCCAACATCTGGTAGGCTTTGATGACCCGCTTTGCGTCGCGTGTGCCGACCGCAATGACCAGCTCCCGCAAACTGTCCCTGACCGATTCGGGCACGCGCGCAACCATGCCGAAGTCCACGAAGGTAAGTTGCCATTTTACGGGCCCGCCCTCTTCCACTGGCAGTGGCGTGACGAACAAATTGCCCGGATGCGGGTCGGCGTGTACAAAGCCGTCTTCGAAAATTTGCTGTAGATACGTGCCCAGCAAGCGCTCCGCCACTTCTCCCCGGTCGATCCCGGCGGCGGTGATCTCGTCATAATCGGTGATCTTGATGGCGTACACGTCTTCCAACGTCAACACGCGCAGGGTGCTCAGGGCACGCACCACGCGCGGCACATGCACATCCAGATCGTCGACAAAATTCTCGTAGAACGTCTCGGCGTTATCGGCCTCCAGTTCGTAGTCGATTTCTTCGTACAGGGTGGCTGAAAATTCTTTCAGCAGAGCGGGGACATCTGCATGTTCGCGGATAGGACGGTAACGCATCAGCCAGGAGCCGACCCTTCGGAGCGCAGACAGGTCCACCTCCACGATCGAAGCGATGTGTGGTCGCTGGATTTTGACGACCACCTCCCGGAAATCCGCATCTACCCCCGGCTTGAGCCTGGCTCTATGCACCTGACCAAGCGACGCGGCTGCCAGCGGATTCGGGTCGAAGCTGGCGAAGGTCTCCGGTAAGGGTGCTTCCAACTCGGCTTCTGCCAATTCACGGATGTCCTCGAAATCTTCTGCCGGGACTTCATCCTGCAAATTGGCTAACTCATCGGTCACTTCGGGGGGCAGCACGTCCAGGCGTGACGACAGGAACTGCCCGACCTTGATCATAACACCCCCCATGCGGATAGCCAACGCGCGAAAGCGCACCGCCTCGCGCCGGAAGCGCTCTTTGCGCGTTCTTCGTACCCATCCACGCAATCCCATGTAACGGATGATAATTTCCCAGAGAATAAAGCGGGCGATGACCCCCGCAAAGAACGTCAGGATACGGATGTAGCGACCGCGCAAGCGGGGTGGTTTCATATAGACTCCTGTTATCGGGGTTTCATTGTAACATCGCTTGTTTTATAATCTGACTGGCTCTGGAAGATTAATGATGATAGAACTTACTCGGCCCGCGAAAGGATACCGAGAAATAATTTCCTTGAGGAGAAATAATATGTCACCGAATAAACAAACCAAAAAAGCCAAGAGACGCGCGATAGAGAAAGCCCGTAGAGCCAGGAACGCACAATTGATCGCGCTAGGTGTGATTATTGTGGTTGCAATTGCATTGGTCTGGTACTTCCTGCCTGCAGCCGATGAACCGGTTGTTGAGTCACCGGAAGTGAAACAATTGCAGTACGATTCTCCACCCCCGATGACGATCGATACATCCAAAGAATATTACGCTACCATCGAAATGGAAAAGGGCGGAGAGATCGTGATCCAGCTTTATCCGGACAAAGCGCCAATCACGGTCAACAATTTTGTCTTTCTTGCGCGTGAAGGCTATTACGATGGAACTACCTTCCACCGCGTATTGCCCGATTTCATGGCTCAGGGCGGTGACCCAACCGGCACGGGCGGGGGTGGTCCTGGATACCTCTTCCAGAGCGAAGACAGCGACCTGACGTTTGATAAGGCTGGTGTGGTGGCAATGGCTAACGCCGGTCCCGATACCAACGGCAGTCAGTTTTTCATCACTTTCAGCCCGCAGGAATACTTGAATGGCGGCTACACTATCTTTGGGCAGGT
>JBAVJG010000593.1:0-2232 GCA_049687655.1 Anaerolineales bacterium
TTTGCAGGTAACACGCGGGGTTCGCGGGGCCTGTCTTGAGCCTTTCAAAGGATCCGCGTGCACGCCCCGTCGAACGAAGCGAGAATGGAGTGCATGCCGTAGTGGGCGGAATTCTTGGATAACCGAATACTTGGGCAAAGAGTTTTCACTCCTTTGTACTCTCTATAAACCCAATTCTAGTTTGATTTCATTGCATAATTCAATCGCTCTCTGACACCTTTCAAGTCCTCGGTTGGCACTTTCATGATAGGTTGCAAAGTGCAGCGATAATTCAGCGAATTCTTTGGCGGCGGCGATATTATTCAAATCATACGCCGAATAAATGAGACCACTGCGAAACTGACGCATTTTTCGCCCGTTGATTGTTTCTGCAACAATTACTCTATCCTTCAAGGGAACTTTATCGCGTATGGGTTTTGTCGTATCAAGCATTTTCATCAATGCCGTATTAGTTTTCAAGGATTCAAACAGGTCATACATACGAGAATGAAGATTCCACAACGAGCCCTTATCCTGATTCTCCATACTGTTGAGATGGTAGTCGTCAAATTGCTCTTCTCGCCATTCCTCTTCCGTCCGCTTGGATATATTGAGTAGCTTGTATTCCTGAGACCGTTCTGGAAATTCACGATCCATATGAAAATGTGAGCATCCCATTGTTTTAAAAAACTCTTTGGCTTGCTCAATTGTACGAATTGGGTCATCAAACATTTTGCTCTCGTAATTTAGATGGCTATCCAACTTGTTCAAGTTTATTTCCGAGATTTTCGCCCAACAGCCCGCGTTCTTTGCGGGGTCCGCGTGCACGCCGTGTTAGCCCGCAATTAATGTGCAGGCCATTCATTTTTAAGCAAACTGAACTAAAGATTACCCAGAAAGCTTACTGTGAATCTGTCTCTAGCAGAAGTTTCAAGGCTTCTAGATTGGTTACAAACTGACTTTCAAGTTGTTTCTTGACCAATCCTTCCGCCAGCTTGAAAAATCCGCCTGCTTCGATCTGCCCGCCCATAATTACCTTCGTGCCATTCCCTTCTGCTACAAATTTCATTCCACCTTCAATATGAACTGGGCCACCAAGTGATTTGAAACCATGTTGATTAGGCGGATCCCACACTGTGATTTCTGAGTTGCCTTCCATATCACGACCTAGAAAGCGGGAAACAGCGCGTTGGGTTGAACCGACGCCATGTGGGCTTTCAGAGCTCCATTCTACGGATAAAACTTGGCTCTGCCATTTGTGTGCGTTGGCAGGGTCGGACGCATAATCAAAGACTTCCTGATGCGGCCGGTTGATGGATATCGACTTTTCAATCGTAAACATTGTATGTTCTCCTTTGGCTATAAAAAACGGACATTTCAACATTCGTGAACCGAACTGTTGTATGATCGCATTGCATCATACTTATTCGTGTGTCACCTCCTTTCTTCCCTTGGTTAGAAACTTAAAAATCTGAAATCGAATATTAACCATTGTAAAAGCAAGCGGGCTAACGGCTCGCGACATCGTCCCCGAAGCGTAGCGGAGTGGGATACCGGCGGCTGGAGGGACATGGACTCGCCCACGAAACGGATAAAACCCAAAGCCAAGAAAAACGCAATTTTAACGGTGAGAATCCAGCCGCCTGTCCCGCACGCTCTTTGCGGGGTCCGCGTGCACGCCGTGTTAGGCCGCGATGGATACTCGTAAGGTGGCAACATTATTGACCGGCTGGTGGTTCCCAGAGTTCCACCTTGTTTCCATCCGGATCAATTACCCAGGCGAACTTCCCGTACTCTGACTCATCGATCTTGTCGAGCACATTGCAGCCTTCAGTCCTTAAGACCTTGACTAGCGCGTGAAGATCCGCAACTCGATAGTTGATCATAAATGGTGCGGTACTCGGAGCAAAGTTATTGCTTGTTGCGTCACCGACAGTCCAAATGGTAGTACCCGCTGTCGGCTTTCCTTCCGAATCTGTCCATGTAAATGCGGTTCCTCCCCAATCCTGCACATCGATCCCGAGATGCTCTTTGTACCAGGCCCTAAGCGTAACGGGATCAGGTGAATTGAAGAAAATACCGCCGATGCCAGTAACTCGTTTCATATTTGTCTCCTATTTGTGAATAGGGGTGAAGGGGTGAAATTTCCGCGGCCTAACGAGACTGTCGAAAAACTGTTTTTCCCGAGAGCAATTCCCGGTCAGGCGAAGATCGGGAGCGCAGTTTCCTGCCCGGAAGACGACTAGACAGGGG
>JBAVJG010000594.1:0-28701 GCA_049687655.1 Anaerolineales bacterium
CTGCTCAACACCACCCGACGTGACCTGCCCCCACGCCAACGCACGTTCCACGCCGTCTTTGACTACACCTGGCAGCTGCTCAATCCTCACGAACAAATCCTGCTGGCACAAATCTCTATTTTTCGCGACGGCTTCACCCGTCAGGCAGCTGAAACGATATTAAACGATGGGGGCTCCGGCTTATACAATTTGCAACATCATGCTCTGCTGAGTCGGGATGAAACAGGGCGTTACAGAATGCATCCGCTCTTGCGGCAATTAGCAGGCGAAAAATTAAATAAACCAAACAGGAGTGACCTTGCAGAACAGGCAATAAACCAGCACGCTGTCTATTTCACCTCGCTTGCGCAATCATTTGAAAAGGATTTGCAGTGCGACGAAGGACAGCAGGCGATACAAACGCTGCTTACAGAACAGGCAAACCTGCGCGCTGCCTGGCAGCATGCCGTTCAAACAGGGCAGTGGCAGCTCATTGCCAACTGCCTGGATAGCACCCATTATTTCTACCAGCGCAAAGGATTTTTCAGTGAAGAAGCAATTCTTGTAGATAGCGCTATCACTGCCTTGCAAGCCACACTGGAAGAGGGTGACATTACCTTGACCAGTTTGCTCAGTCGTTTGTTGACCATGCGAGCGTGGAGCTATCTGAATTCATCCCAGTTTGAAACCGGGATCAGGACAATCAAGCGAGCCTGTGAACTGGCGCAAAAGGTAGAAGATGCTGGCCTCGAAGCTCAGGCCAGATTGGCCTGGGCACAGGTTCTTTCCACACAGCACAAACATGAGTTGGCGTTGGCACAATTTGAACAAGTAGTTGCTCTGGCTAAAATCGCCCAAAACCAAATTCTCGAAGCAGATGGCTTGATCGGGATCGGCTCACAAATCTTATGGCAAGCGGATGTAAAATCAGCACAAGAATCGCTGATGCACGCGCTTAGCCTGTGCCAAACGCTGCAATACAAACCAGGTCAGGTGGAGGCGCTCATATTGTTAGGGGATTTAGCACTGCGCCAGGAAGCTTTTGCCTTATCTGTAGATTATGATGAGCGAGCCTTACAGTTGAGCCGCCTTTTGGGGGACGTGAGTGTAGAAGCGGAGGTATTGGGGAGCCTGGGTGTAGGATTAACAGCTCAGGGCGATTTAGTTGGTTCGCAAGCCTATCACAAAGAAGCCCTGGCGATATTTCGTCGGCTAACCATGCCCGAAAAGGAACAATGGCTGCTGGGACAATTGGGATACTCGTCAATCATGTTAGGCGACTATGCTGCAGCCGAAAAACAGTTAACCGATGCATTGGTAATTGCCACCCAACTCAAGGATGCATTTTGGCAAGCCTGGTTAAAGTTACGCTTAGGATGGATGTGGGATGAGCGGGGAGAAGCGGACAAGGCGCTACCCTTCATAACAGAAGCCTTTCAGACGGTAGAGCAATTACAGCACATCCCCTTAAAGGCAAGAGTTCTGTATGATTGGGGCAGTGTACTGGTTAGTCAGGCAAATTGGGTGAATGCCGAGCTAAAATTTCAGAGTGCCTACGATATATGGGATGAGCGAGGGCAAACAGAAAATGCGATGCTCGCTCTGGCCGGGTTGGCGTATGCAGCGTATCAACAAGAGAATTCAACCGTTGCCGCTGCACGCGCCGAGCAACTGTGGCTGACCCTACAGGAGTCACCGGCATTTGGTGAAAGGGCAGACCTAAAACTATATTGGATATTGGGTACAGTGTGGCAAGGGTTGGGAGACAGCAGAACGGATGATTTGTGGAAAGAAGCGCACGTCTGGCTGCAACAGCGCAGCGAGAAGATCCAGGATGATGAGGCCAGACAGATGTTCCTGCAGAACGTGCCAGCCCATCGGGCTATTTTGAAAAGTTTGTAACCATTGAGTTGTTTGAGCATTGAAGAAGATGACAAAATGGAGAACTGGCTCGGGCGGTATCCGACTCAAAAAAAGCCGCCATGTGTCCACTGAAACGGGGTAACTCCATTTTGATAAAATCGGTTCGAGTCCCCTTGGTTCCAAACGGTTCCACTCAAGTTTATTTTTTACTTATAGACTTATGCACATTGCGAAAGATACCGAAAATAAGGAGGAAATTAGGGAATTTCCTGTAATAGCGAACTTTGCATTCAATAGGTGCTATGGGTGTATCTTAAATTTTCTTTTACCCAACTGCCGTGAAAACACAAGGGCGCTTAAAGCGATCAACAGCGGCCCCCAAATTATCACTACCACTGCTATATAGTTGACAATGCGCGGTGCGTTCTCGAGCGCTGTAACCAGTAAGAAACTCATTGCCGCATTGGATGACAGCGCGCTAAAAACCAGCCACGGCAGTATGGAACGAGTGAAACGACTATCAGGCAACAGCACAGCGGGTGCTAAAACCCACAAGACATACCAGTGCTGGAACCAGAACGAACCAATCAGAAGATAGGACATGCTGATGGCTGTCAGAACAAGCCATAACAGCCGGTCTGCTTCGGCAGGAGTAATGGCAGAAGTGGTACGCCAGCGTTTGGGACGAAAATTAAACAACCATAGGGGAATGATCAGAGCTACCATCCCGAACAGCCAGTTTGGTAGCCCCGTGCTGAGTTGTTGAGCGCTCTCGGATGACCAACCCCAGCCATAGATCAGTTGATGATATAGGATGCGCCATACCGAGTTGGCAAAGAACTCAGAACGTTCATTCAACATCCGTGGCAATGTCTGCCAGCCGCCGAAGGGCGCATACAATAGCCAGGACAGCGCCAGTCCGCTGGTAATGCTCGCCAGACCGATCTTCAGTGCGCGTGCCCAACCCCAACGCCACACAATCCACAGCGCACAGGCCGGCAGCCAGATCAAGGCAGTCAGCTTGACGTGCGCCGCCACGATCAACGCCAGCATCGCCAGAAATGGGCGCTGACGTTGTAACAGCCACCAACTCAGCAAAACCAGCACGAGCATCACCGCATCGTTATGCCCTCCCACAGCTGTGGCGATTAATGTCATCGGACTCAATAACCAGGCTGCCAATGCCAGGGGAGCCAGTGATGCCTGGCTGCGCCTGACCATACTATAGATTAACCAGCCTGAAAGTCCGGTCAGGCTGATTGCAAGCAGGCGATAGCCGGTAATGTAAGCGATCAGCAAACGGCACGATTCCCGCGAATTAGGGCAATTCGGGTAATTCTCGACCCACCAGCCAAGCCAATCAGTTACCTGGTGTACAGAGCTTGCAACAGCCGCGCTGGATGCCTCCCAAACCGGACCGTATGTATCCACGTATTTCCGCCAGGCCAGATAGCGAGAATATGGAGTCGCCAATTTAAAATCTTCGGGCACGTCGACCAGGGGATTGGCCTGATATTCCGTCATCATCCGCCCGCGAAACAGGTAGTCGAAAATGTCGTGAGATTCTCCGGCGGGCGCAACAAACATCAGGGTTGCGGAACATACCAGCCAGGTTGCGATGATGAAAAGAATCTGCCGTTGTGGAGGTGTTTTATCCCCAACCTTAGATGGAGTAAGCAAGCGCAACATCACCAGATAAAGCAGAATCAGGCCCAGATAAATGGTGAGGTGATAAGCGGCATTCGACCATGTACCATCGACCATACTCGCCCATGAAGCGCGCGGATCATCCAGGCTTGGAACTAACGGATAACGCAATGCCAACAGAAGATAAAGACCCAATGAAGTTAGTGCAACTGCACCAAGTCTTAATCTTTTTCCAAATATCATGGTTATTATGGAGGAGTTTGTAAATATTTGAACCAAGGTTCTAGGATTGCGGGCAATTCGAAACAAGAAAATTCAGTTATTTTTGCGAGGAGCGGTAGGTTATCTCTGGTTCCCTTATAGGCTCCACTTAACCCCACAAAACTGACACGGCCATGGATCGGGTGATTCGCTTAACACTGCCAGGCGTAGTTCCTGGTATTTTTCACCATTCCACACTTCCGTTAAGGGACGTTCGAGCACATTTCCAAGGATGATCTGGGTGTAATCTTGCGTGGCAAACGGGGAAATACAGCACGGCAACGCGGTACCATTGACAGTGATATACATCAACACCCACGGACGCATGCAACCCTGCCAGGGATGCGGCCCTTTCGCTAAGACGCTCTCGTGAGGTGTCGTGGCTCCGGAAGCACGAAATTCCAGATCCAATTCGGCTGCCAGTTCTTCGCATTCGTTGATCAGCCTGGCCTGTTGTTCCTCCAGAGTAGCATAAATCGACTGTTCAGCTTCCATGGTGGAGTTGTCCGCAAGTTTCTCCCCACTCCCAAAGTAGACCAAACGCTGCAGATACACTTCGGAGATACCGATCTGTGCTGCCAGGCGTACAAAATCTGGCAATTGCAGCAGATTGGCCTGCATGACCACCCACCACAGGGAAAGCTTGGGCCCTTCTCGGCCGCCGTGGCGCTTGACAAATGCTTTCAGGTTTTGAATGACCCGAGGCAGCCGGTCAACGCCGCGCAGTTTGGCATATAACTCAGGTGTCACGGCGTCCAGCGAAACACGCAGTTCATCCAGGCCGGCATCCACCAGAGCATCGCCGCGCTTCTGGTCGAGCAGGATGGCATTCGTATTGAAAAGTACCTCGGCGCCGCGTTCCTTCAAATGGGAGACAAAGCGTGGCAGGTCTTTGTTGAGCAGCGGTTCGCCGATCCCGTGCAGGACGACGCGATCCAGGCGTGGAAGCTGATCCACAATTCGAAGGAAATTTTCCCATCCAAGATGATGTTTGGGTTCATGAGGAAGAAAATGGTTGTAAGTCAGCGGGCAGGATGCACACAATGAGTTGCAGTAGTTGGTCACCTCAATGTAAACCTGAGTTGGTAAATCTTTGGCCGATTGAGAGCGGGTGTGTAAAGGGATGTTGAACATAGGTTTTAAAATGCGTAACGAAGCATAACGTGGAAATAGCGGTAAGCGGAGAGCACGGAACCGCGCAGCGTACCGCCGACTTTTGACTGTCCGGCGAAGCGGGGACGGTAACTGACAGGCAGTTCGAGGATTCGTTTATGATTGCGCGCTGTTTTAATAATCATCTCCAATGGCCAGCCGTACGTGTGTTCCTGCATCTCCAATGCCAGCAATAACTCGCGCTCAATAGCACGATATGGCCCGAGATCTGTCAGCTTCAGACCGTAACGCTGGCGTAATAACCAGGCAAAAAGGCGATTGCCGAAGCGTTGGTGGGGTGGCATGGCAACTCGTTGCGAATCATCCTGAAGCGTGCGCGAACCAAGCACCAACTCGGCCTTATCCTGAGAGATTGGCTTCAGCAGGCCCCTCAGTTCACCAGGCACAAAACTGCCATCGCCATCCATGAAAACCAGCACGTCTCCTTCGGCCGCGACCGCACCGGCAGCGCAGGCAAAACCATAACCACGCCGGGGCTCCGCGACCACAATTGCACCTGCCCCACGGGCAACTTCAGCCGTGTTGTCAGTGGAGCCGTTATCCACCACGATTACCTGGTAGACCTGGTCATCAGGCACCTCTGCCAATAATTGACCGAGGCAATCGGCTTCGTTCAAGGCGGGGATGATGAGTGAGGCGCGCAAGGGTCAAACCCGTGAATTGTGCCAATCTGCCTGGGATAACCAGCGCCGAGTGGCGACAGCGCTTCCGTTCACGCTCAAGCCTGCCACTTCATCTTCAAGCTGGTGCAGGTCCCCGACCGTGTCTACGTCATACCAGGCTGGCAGCAGGGAGACAGTCAACTCGCTGGCATCGGCCAATGCTAGCGTATCAGCTAAAACGCGCGGGGTGCTCATCTGTACCTCGCGCAACAAATGCGGCTGGGGTTGCTTCATTCCGATCAGGTAATATCCACCATCTCGAGTAGGCCCCAGAACCACATCTGCACTGACAAGCTCCTCAAACGCCTGTGAAAGGTAAGCTGCCGGCAGCGTGGGGCTGTCACTGTCCATGACCACTGCGCGTTGAGAACCGCCGAGCAACGCTTCGGTCAGCAAGTGATCGAGACGTTCCCCCAACGATTCGCCGCGCTGGCAGGTCAATCCCATGTCGGGCGCAAGCTGGCGGAAATATGCCCGGGCATCTTCGGGCAAATAACCGATTGTGCAGCGCACGTCAGGGACTTTGCGCATGATGTTCAGGGTATCGCGTAAGAAACAGTCATACAAACCTGCCGCCTGGTCATGAGTCAGTGGCGGGCAAAGGCGGGTTTTTGTCTGGCCGGGGGCAGGCTGCTTGGCCACGACCAGCAGGGTATCAGGCTTCGGCATAGCCTAGCTGAGAATGAGTCCGATTTTGGCCAGGCGATTGCCACGTTCAGCCGGACCGGCCAGCTTGCGACGTAACCAGGCATCCACGCCAAAAGTGCGCCCGGCTGCTGCGCCCAACATCGCTATCGAAAGTGCGACAATCATGCCGTAGCTCCACTCCCACTCGAACGGGCGTGGGATGTTGGCAAGTCCGATGTAGAGTTGTGTCGATACCCCCAGCGCGGCTAATGCCCCCAGGCGTGTGAACAGCCCAAAAAACAGGGAAAGAAAAGCCCAGAACTCAAACAACCAGACCAGCCAGCCAACTACCCGAATATTCGGGATGAACAGGTTATCCAGCAAGAACCCGTTGATTTTGGCCAGGGGCGCGATATTGAGGCTGATAGCGGGCAATCCTGCCGAACGCATATCGGCCACCAGGACTTCGCGTGGTTGCGACGCGAAGATGGACTCCAACCCCATCCAATAGCATAACCCGCTGCTTCCGTTGCTGTCCCAATGGTTTTCTTCCGCCGGAACTGGAAAAGCATATTCAGCGCCGCAGCCAAAGCGGGGGGGCAGTTTCCAGAAGAGTTGGGTGAAGAATAAATATGCCAGCGCCAGGCGGGCGATCACCATACAGACTTTGTAAAGTCTGGTATCCAGGCGGGTGTTTTCCGAATCGAACAGGTTGACCATGTCCTTCCTCCTTCATGTTTTCAAAATCGAGACTTTTGCCGATATGACACAGAATCGTGATCTACTGATTTAGTTTCCATTCTCTGCTTTTCTAATACGCTCTGCTAGCAGCACCGCGATGATCGTCATGCTGTCCCGGATCTCGCAATCCAGTACCATCTGGAGTATCTGTTGGAAAGGAAAATCTGCCACTTCCAGGAACTCAGTCTCATCCGGGACTGACTGCACTCTGGATAAACCGCGACCGATATAAAGGTGGGCAATTTCATGCATGATAGATTTGCTGGTGAAGTAGGTGTTGATATGCTGGAGGTCTTCCGCATCATAGCCTACCTCTTCTCGTAGCTCGCGTCGCGCAGCTTCCAGGTATGATTCCCTGGCCGTCACACCACCGGTAGGCATCTCCCAGCGGTGGTCTTCTCCGAATACGTAGCGATACTGGCGCACCATGACAACCCGATCATCCTCCAGGAATGGCAGCACGCCAACGCACTCGCCGCACTCCACCACACCGTAAATCGTCGTCTGTCCGTTCGGCATTTCTGCCAGGTCTTCCCGGACAGCAGTCCAGCGGTTCTGATAAACAAGGCGGGAAGTAAGAGTCTTCCAGGGTTTAATGCTCATATCTAAACCACGACAGTCGTACAAACATTTCCGGTCCGCATCAGGTCTTTAGCGGGGGCAGGCTCCCATTCCAGTTCTATTGTCTCGTCCCGGTCCCATGGGCAATACTCATCATGGGCGTCCAGTTTATGGTTGAGGGCGCGCCGGCTGGCACAGCCTCCCTGGCATGCACAGCTTGATGCGACAGGCGGATCAATTCGGGCATCTTGGAAGGCGCTTTCCTCTAACACCTGTGCCCCTAACTTAGATAGATCCTCGATGCCCAGACCATTTGTACCCTCAACCGGCCAATAGACGCAGGGGATAATTTGTCCGCGGGGATTGATGCGGATGCTGTGGCGGCCGCACGGCGACCGGACGTCTTCCAGCCCCATCACCGCCCTGACGACCGGTTCGCTGCAAGCGACCACCAGACCGGCTGAAAATAGACGTTGGTAACCCTCCCAGAACTGTGCAAAGCTCAGTCGATAGGCATCGGTTTTCACGGCCTGGTACGCATTGACGCGCAGATTGCAGCCATTCGATCGTGCCAGCGCCACCATGCGGTCCATTATGTCGAAGTTGGTACACATCAAAGTGGAGAGGATGGAGACCTCGATCCCAAGATCCTGGCAACGTTCGATTGCTTTGTGCACTAAGGCCCAATTTCCCGGACCACGAAACCTGTCTTGCTCGGTTTCTGTGGGAAAATCCATCGAGAGTTCCACATCGCCGAACATTTTCAGGATGTATTCCGGCGCGCTTGTCAGGCTGTGTCCGTTGGAAGCAATACTGATTTTGACGCCTCTGTCGCTCAGGTAACTGGCAATCTCGATGAACTCCGGGTTGAGGATGTTCTCGCCGGTGCCCATCCCCATGGCATCTACCGGGATGGAGTCACAGATTTTTTTGACCTGTTCCAGGCTGAGGTAATTGATGGTTTGGGTATCCCGATAACAGTGAGCGCAAGCCAGGTTGCAAGCGTTGGTCAACCCAATTCCGACTGAAAATCCCACGTGTCCTCCTTTTTTCGTTCTCCACTGACAATAAAATAAACGATACTGGCAAAAAAACATCCAGCCGCCAGGCTAGACCTGAGCTCTCCGATCCAGGCATCATACTCTCCGGGAGCAATTGCGCCGCCATCCCGGGCAACCTGGGCGGCCCGAAACAGGGAAAGCGTCAGGGAATCTTGCTCGTGATGAGCAACAGAGACGAAAGGAACCACCCTCACATTGGTGAGACCGGCGCTCACCATCTGCCCCCATAATTGCCTCCCGCTCCAATTATTTCCGCCGTGATGATCGCAACGCCAGTGCAACAAGCGGCGTGTCAACTCCCGGTTGGGATGATCCAATGCCAGCGTGTCGAAATCCCAATCCATTACCACTACTCTGCCACCGGGACGTATAACGCGCACCAGTTCGCACAATACGGATTGCGGATTCGAAACATGCAATAGCAAACGAGCTGCCAAAACCCCATCAAATTTGGCCTCCTGAAATGGCAGAGCTTCAGCCTGGCCGGCACCCCATTGAATAGAGTCCGACAATTCTGCATTGATAGCGTTGTCTCGGGCAATTCTGACAAACTCGGAGGATATATCCAGCCCTGCGATTTTACCTGCCGGAGCAACCGCAGGCGCTATCAAGCGGCAGAGGAGACCGCTTCCACATCCAACCTCAAGCAAGTGTTCGTCCGGAGTCGGAGCGAGTACGCTTATGAGCGCTGCGTTCACCTGCTGTTGGTCGAACGCCCTCCCGCGCTCCTCTAATGCAGCGGCCATATCAGCAACATCTTGTGCGCTGGCCTCGGAGGGATTCGACCAATTGTTCACATGGCTCATCTGCAGTTCGCCTCTTGAATGACAATTCGGATGTTTACAATTTTCAGGATACTAAAAAACTCACATTGCCGAAATTTTTCGTGCAGTATAACATACCCCATTTTTTGAAATCCGTTGCTCAACGTGCGTTAAGAAACATGTAATAATTTAAGGAGTTACGCAGTTGAATGAGAGTACCCGAAGCAAATCTGTTAGCTTCGCAGCCCGCTCCACACTTCCAGCTTTGCTCCTATACGCTGGATCACGTCATCGGTGAATTCTGTGGTGGACATGCTGCCGCCCAGGTCGGTGGTGGCGTTGCCGGAATAGACCGCTTCGAAGGTGGACTCGTAGATCGCGCGCGAGGCCTGGTCAGCTTCCGGGGTCTCGAAATAGGTGAGCAGGGCTGCACCGGCCAGGATCATGGCCATCGGGTTGGCGATATTCTTGCCTTCCAGCGCGGGCGCGGTCCCGTGCGGAGCTTCCGCCATCACTACCTGGACCTTGGTCGAGTCGTCGAAGGCCAGCACCAGGCTCTCGGCCCCGGCGATGCTGCCGAACATTTGCAAAACCATGTCAGATAGCAGATCACCGTCCCGGTTGAGGGTCGGGATGACGAGCGCCTCGCCACCGGTGCGCATCAGTAGCGCCAGGGTTGCGTCGATCAAGAGCGGCTCGTAGGCCACGTTGGGACGTCGTTTAGCGGCGGCGTCCAGTTCCTCTTTGAACATGCCTTCATACAACGGGCTGACGGTGTACTTAGGACCACCGAAGACGCGCGCCTTGGTACGTTCCGCCAGTTGGAAGGTGAAATCGGCCACGCAGCGGCAGGTATTGCGGCTGATCTTTGAAGTGCGGAAGGCCAGTTCGTCGCCGTTTTCAGTTTTCTCCCGCCATTCCTTGGCGCCGTAGGCATCACCAACCGCCATGCGGACGATAGCGATGGGGGAGTGCACGCCTCCCACCGGGCGCATACGCGGGATGCGCCGGCCGGTGCGCAGGATCACCTTTCCATCCATCTTTTCCCGTAAGATCGCGTTGGGGCTGCCGACGTCATCCGGGTTGAACGGGGTAATGGTGGCCGCTTTCAGGCCCAGACCGGTCTGGCACATGGCGTCGGCCGCTTTGTCCAGGATCTCGTTCTGCGTTTCGCGCCGTTTTTCCAGGCTGAGATCGAAGTGCTGGAAATCCAAATCCAGCCCGATCACATCCGGAGCCAGGATGCGCAGCGATTCGCCTAACAGTTCTTCGCCGGTCTGGTCTCCGTGCATGACAACAATGGTACGAGCGTTTGAATCAGACAATTTAATTTCTCCTATCCCCATACTCACCAGGCTATCTTTTCAGATAAGCCTGATTCGATAAATACCTTTCGATGTTGCGATTCTACCATGCTGGCAGGCAAAGGGTTTAATTTACTCATGCGCAGGAAAGTTTGCAGATTGACTCTGGACTTTGCTGCTGTCCTTCTCATCTTCATTATTTTGGATTTAATTTCCCGGTGTTACTTGCATGACTCCGACATCGAAAATGGTGCTTTTCCCTTTCAGCTCTAAACTTCTCTTTTCCAAATTGGACTCATCGATCTTCGCTGCATTCTGGGTTTGCTCGCTCAATAAGATTTCCCCAGCTTTTGCCTGCGAGGCCAACCGGGCGGCGACATTTACAGCATCCCCTAAAGCCGTGATATCTACTACGCCATCTGATGTGCCCACTGCCCCTACGAAGGCAACCCCGGTATGGATACCAACACCAACCGGTGCCCAGGGGCCAGCTGGATCGCTGTGTCCGGTTTGGATCAAGAGTTCCCTGGCGGCGTTGACAGCCTGCCGGGCATAATCCTGACCGGCTAATCCGGGCATATAAAACGCGGCGACTTCATCCCCAATCAGTTTGTCGATCATAGCATCTGATTGAATGAATATTTGGGTCGACACTTGATAAAAGCGATCGATCAGATTTTTGAATTCTGTGACGCTCAACTTTTCAGCCAGGGTCGTGGAACCACGGATATCTGCGAACACCATCGAAAGTTCAACTTCCGCACCTCCTTGATACTTCAGGGCAAAATCATCACAGATATTGCAAAACCGTGGGTTGAAGGTAGATGGTCTTTTTCTAAAGATGAAATAGATCAGCGGGGAAACCGGGTGGTCAAAGGGTAATTCACACCACTTACATTTTCTTTTGGCAGGGAACATTCTGAATATTCTTTTATGCCGTTTCTCTTCATCAGATAGCCCTTGAGTCAGCAAGTTGCGCCAGGTGTTTTCTATAAGGATATCTTGGTCAGTTTTTTCTGCAGTCATGAACTTTTCCTTTGAGCTTAAACAGTCTTTAAATACTGATGGACCTGGCTTACGGCGATAGCCCCTTCCCCTACGGCGGAAGCTATCCTGCGCACGGCCTCATCGCGTACATCCCCTCCGACGAAAATTCCGGGAACGCTGGTTTCAAGTGGAAATGGATCGCGTTGCAGCTTCCATCCTTTGGGACGTTTGCCATCGCGCATCAGGCTGCTTCCGGCCCGAATAAATCCCGCTGAATTCCTTTCGACAACGCCTTCCACCATGGTTGAGTGAGACCTGGCACCGATGAATACAAACATGGCTGCCGCAGGCACCTTCTCTTCTTCGCCGGTCACCTTATCCTGGATTTTGAGGGCTTTTAGTTTTTCATCGCCGAGGGCTTCGAGTACGATCGTATTCGTTTTGACATGGATGTTTTCTGTGTCATCGATCTGATCGATCAGATATTGTGACATGCTTTTGGTCAACGAAGTGCCTCTTACCAACATGGTGACCTGCCTCGCAAATCGCGAGAAGAACATGGCAGCCTGTCCGGCGGAATTGGCGCCTCCGACCACGTAAACATCCTGATCCCGATAGGAGGCGGCTTCTGTGAGAGAAGCACCATAATAAATCCCTGCGCCGGTCAATTTCTCAACACCAGGAACATCCAGGATGTTGACAGTCACCCCCGAAGCAATGATTAGAGCTTTGCAACTGAGTTCCGTGCCATCATTGAGCGACACGATCCGGACAGGCCCTTCCGCACGCACTTTGACAGCCTCCACAGCGGTCAGAATCTCTGCTCCCAGGCGCCTGGCCTGGTCGGTTGCACGGCGCGCCAGATCGCCGCCACTAATTCCCTTCGGGAACCCCAGGTAGTTCTCAATCCGTGAGCTGGTACCAGCCTGACCGCCCGTGGCCTCGCGCTCTATCAGGGCCGTAGAAAGACCCTCCGAAGCGCCGTATACGGCGGCCCCTAGGCCTGCCGGGCCCGCGCCGATTATGATCAGATCGTAATAGGGCTGTGTCGCCTGAGTCTGCAGCCCTACTTTCTCGGCCAGGAAGCGAAAATCTGGCTGGATCAGAGTCGAGCCATCGGGGAAGAACACAACCGGAAGCCGCCGGTCTTCACCGACGACCGAATCAACCAGTGCACGCGCCTGTTCATCAATTTCAATATCCTGCCATTGATACGGAATGCGATTGCGTGACAGGAAATCTTTTACATTATGCGAGTGGGGAGACCATAAAGTACCGGCCACGCGGATGCCGTCATAGGGAAGTTGTACCGTTGCCAGCCAATCACTGAGCAGGTCATCTAATACCGGATACAGGTTTTCTTCTGGAGGATCCCAGGGCTTCATCAAATAATGGTCGAGCCCGATTTCATTTATGCTGGTGATGGCTGCTTCTGTATCGGCGTAGGCTGTCAACAGTGCTTTACGGGCATCAGGATAGAAATCCGACGTTTTTGTTAGAAACTCAATGCCCGTCATCCCGGGCATGCGTTGGTCAACCAGAAACAGGGCGATAGGCGCATTACGCTTTTTTAGCTTCTGCATCGTCTCCAATGCTTCGGCCCCTGAATTGGCTTTGACAATACGATACTCACTGCCATAATGACTATGAAGGTCGCGCACAATCGCATTTAAGACCGGCATATCATCGTCTACGCTTAGAATGATTGGTTTTGCCATTTCGCTTATCTCCTGGTCAGAAAAAAGCCTGCCTGCTTCGTTCGAGAGAAAAGGGTAGTTGTTTTAGAAAACGCAGTGATGGAAGCCCGTATCAACCCTTACTCGACTTGTTCAAAATTAATCGGCAAACGTACAGAAAAGCGGGTTTGTCCCGGTTTAGAGTTGACATCAATATAGCCTTCATGCTTCTGGATGATGTTGAAGCTGATATTCAAGCCCAGACCGGTTCCTTTTCCCATAGGTTTGGTTGTGAAAAAAGGACTGAATAGCTTTTGCCTGACATTCTCGGGTATGCCAGGGCCCGTGTCCTCGATTTCAACGTGAATCCAATCCTCAACTTGTTTGGTGCTGATCTTGATCGTGCCCTGTCCATCTATCGCATCCACAGCGTTGGCGATGATATTGGTCCAGACCTGATTGAGCTCGCCTCCATAAGCCATGATCTTCGGCAGGCCCTCGGCATAATTTCGTTCCAACGTGATTCCGGTCTTCAACTTGCTGCGCAGCATGACCAAGGTATTGTCTAAGCCTTCATGGACATCCACTTCTTGCATGGGAGCCTGGTCCAGATAGGTATAGGATTTCAAGGATTTGACGATTTCGCCGATTCTGGTTGTGCCCTGGTTGATCTCTTCTAAAAGACTGAAAATGGTGAACAACGAACACAGCCATTCTACAACAACACCCAGTTGTGGGTCCGGGTAATCCCTTTCCAGTTCATCCAGGTCATTGGTTTGATAACCCATATTGACCAGGATTGGCGCAAGTTCCCAACTGTCTTCGAGATTCCGTTCGTTTAACCAGGATTCAAGCTCATCTTCCCGGTCGCTGCGCTCCAGGCCTTCCAGTTCGACCGGTTGAGCAGCCTGGGAGCGGGCGTCTTCGCGCAGTTCAACTGTCTTGTCCCATTGAGCCTGGGAAAAATCCTGCTCGTGGAACTGTTGATAGGCTTGCTGGAAATGGTCTATGGCTGTATTCAAATGTTCCGAGCCCCGTTGTGCAGCTGAAGCTGGATTATTCAATTCGTGCGCAACACCGGCCGTTAGGGTGCCCAACTGAGCCATTTTCTCGCTTTGGCGAAGAACCAGTTCAGTGCTCCGCAAGCGACTGGAGATCGTCGATAACAGAACCCGCGCCGCCGAAGGGCTGGTATTCAACAGATGTTCAAAATTTTCGTGGCTGATGGAAAGTAATTTACAGTCCGTGCGTGCATGTCCGCTGGCAAAGCGAGGCGCTTGATCGATCAAGGACATCTCCCCAATGACGTCTCCCGTTTCCCGTGTGGCAAGAAAGATCATTCGTCCACCAGACTCTTTGAAAATATCGATTTCACCGGCCATGATCACGAAGGTCTTATCGCCGGGTTCACCCTCGGTAAAGAGCACCTCGCCTGCACTTAGGTGTTCCTCGGTAGCTACTGCGCAGAGTCGCTCCAGATCTTCACCCGGCAGATCGGCAAAGAGCGGCACCTTCTTGAGAAAATCAAACATTTGATGGAACGACTAATAAAACCGGCAGCTTGTTTCCCTTACCAGGAAAACGATGGCTTGTGTGCTTAGGGAACGAACCCGACTTGATCGATGTAACACCACAGCCAGTCTTCACCCTCTTCATAGGAAGCGATAATTGGATGGCCAGTCTCGTGATGGTGGCGGGTGGCATGTTTGTTTTTGGAATCGTCGCAGCAGCCCACATGCCCGCATTTCAGACAGAGACGAAGATGTACCCAGACATCTCCGATCTTCAGGCAATCTTCGCATCCGTCTGCGGACGGAACCACATCATGGATCGTGGAGAGATGTCCGCAAACATCGCTGTCCAGGTCGCCGGTCTCAATTGCTTTTTGGAACTTGCTGGCAAGACGCACACTTCCGCTCGAATCTTTTTTCATATTTCGTCCCTTTTTGATTGAGTTTTATCTGAATGAGATAAAAAACATATAATACCCTATATTACTCGATATATGGTGTCATTTGATTTTAAAGCTGAAAAATTATATAGTGAATAAAGCTTACGCGCGAAAGGGATGCATACCTCCATGACTGAAAACAATTCTTACGCGCTCTGGATCATACCGGAGGACGCCGCTTACACCCTGACAGACGGCTACATCGCCAGACTCAGCCAGGTCTATGATCTGCCGAAGTTCAAGCCGCACGTGACCGTCTTGGCCGGGATTCCGGACCCGGCCACCGTTGCACTGCATGACCTGGCCCGTAGCCTGCCCCTGTTTCGCATCCGCCTCTCCAGCCAACCCGAATACCTGGATGAGCGCTTTCGTTGTCTGTTCCTCAAAGCCTACGAAACGCCAAAATTGATGGAAACCTTCTCAAAAATCAGCCAGTTGTTCGGCTACGAGGGGCCGCCCTATTTCCCGCACCTGAGCCTGGCCTATGGTGACCTACCCGTTGAGACCAAACGCGAGATTATCCAAACCCTGGGAGACATCCCGGGGATCTAATTCGAAGCGCGCCATTTCTCCCTGGTGCAGGCCTCGACGGAGATGCCTGTTTCGAGTTGGAAGGTGATCAAGCGATTTCCCTTGATTTTAGTGTGAGGAAATTGTATAGTATTTGCAGATTAACAGAGTTTTTATTCCGCTCATCTTCGGTTTCTGCATGGAGTTTTGGGATGAATAAAAATCGAATTCATAAATGCCCCCGATTGGGTCTGCAAGAGAATTGGAGTCCTATACACGCGGAATCAGCGCCATCAACAACATAAGAATCACAATCAATGGCAGCAAAGCCAGAGCGATCATCTGCAAGTTTCGGTAGCGCTTTACGATAGGTGAGTTCAGTTCGATTGCGTTCAATACAGCACTTAGCTCTTTTGCCAGCGCATCGCGTTCAGAAAGCCCTTTGAAGGCCGTGGTCAACTCGTCCCAATCGGTTTTCACCGGACCAACTACATAAGTAGGCCATAGCCCCATAATACATACCACGATAAGGGCAACGTACAATACCGCAGTAGCTATCACACCAGAATGATAGAGCCAGATCCAGTTTGTATCTATTTTCAATGTCAAGAACTGCATTGCGCTCACCAATGACACAATCAAGCTGGCTGCGCTGAGAACAGCACGAATGTTTGTTTTGACAGTATCAATTCCGTCAACCTGGCGGTCGAGTGTTTTTTGTGTGTAATGCAAAGAAGTTTTCAAGTATTGAGAATCTTCTGTTGACATCGATACTCCTCAGGAGAAGATATGAACGACAATGATAAAAAGCCAGAACCTAAACCTGCACCAGAACCTAAATCTGAGCCAGAACCAAGACCTGAACCACCAAAACCTGACAAAGATAAGGCAATCAAGAGCGAGTAATCAGCGTCTTCAACCAACAATTAGGTTATCAGGTATTTCATACTTTTGCAATATTGTTGCATTGATATAGGAGGGTACCGTGAGCGTGCTTATGGAACAGCAAATACAAATGCAAGAACCCAAACCCGATCCAAGGCCAAAACCACCTATTCCGGATCCTGACATTGTTGTCAAGAGTCCTACTCCAAAGCCACCGCCATCTCCTAAACCGAAGCCTAATTAGTGTTTTCCGTAACAGAAACCTGATTTGGAGAGTACCATGAGCGATGATAAACAGAAACAACCGGAACCAAAACCTAATTCCTAAAAGCCGGATGTTAGGCCTGCACCACCAAAACCAAGCACGAAGATTGAAATTAGTAGTAAGAAGAAAGTAAGTCATACCCCACCGAACAAAAACGGGAACAAATAACAATCGTTTCTGCAACAGGACCCGCAGACAAAGTGGGCGGAGTTCTCGGTCTGCTCGTCCTCGGTCTTTGTGTGGAGTTTGGGGATTCTAATGTGACAAAACCCTTCTGCAGAGGGGTTACATGCAATCGGATATTTGGTAAATTATTGGGATAAGATCTGGGCGATTCTAATCTTCTCAGGAACAAACCCAAATTGTGCCAGGATTTCACTCATTAACTTTTATCCCTAATATAACTTGCAATGTCAGAACCCAGCCCTTCAACAAGAAGCCCTCAAAAAACAACCGCTTTCTCACAGGCTCACCCTGAGCTGGAGAAGCCCTATTTCGAAGTCCCGAATATCCCCATCTACGAGACCCGCCTGATCAGGGTGGGCCTTTTTCGTTGCCATCCCGACCACCCGCGCTTCGAAGACTCAGGCGCGATCGAAGACAACCTGCTGGTCTTCCCGCGCACCAGTGTCTATATCCAACATGAAGACGGGGAGAAGATCGTAACGGGGCCAAACGTGGTCATGTTCTACAACCAGGGCCAGGTCTACCGGCGCTACAGGATATCCGAGCGCGGGGATCAGTGCGAGTGGTTTGCGTTCGATAGCAACCTGGTCGTGGATGCCCTGCGGCCCTACGACGCGAAGGTCGAAGCGCACCCCGAGCATCCCTTCCGCCTGACTCACGGGCTGAGCGACCCGACCTGTTATCTGTTGCAGCGCAGAGTGGTCGAGCACCTGTTGAGCGAAGGAGGGCCGGATGAACTCTTTATCGAGGAGAGCTTGCTTTGGATTCTCGAGAGGACAATAGAGAAGGCCTATCGGAAACCCCGGCAAACCGGGCAGGCGCAGTCGATCCAGCGCGAGCGGGTCCGCGCCCTGCAGGCTGCGCTCACCACCCGCTTTCAGGAGCGTCTCAATCTCGAAAAACTGGCCGCCGAGTTCGACTACTCACCCTACTACCTTTGCCGCATCTTTCGCCAGTACACTGGCTCGACCATCCACCAGTATCTGACCCAGGTACGCCTGCGCACCGCGCTGGAATGGATCCTGGACAACGAGTGCAACCTGACCGAACTGGCCTTTCGTCTGGGGTTTTCGAGCCACAGTCATTTCACGCTGGCATTTCGCAAGGCCTTTGGCGTGCCGCCAACGCAAATCCAGGAGGTTCACGCACATAATCTCTGATTACAAAGCTGAGATTCTTCGCTCCCCCGTCTTCGCGTAGCATCTTCGTCGCTCGCGACGAACGGCGGGCCGACGCCCTCGCGGGGCGGACGGCCTACGGTCACTCAGAATGACATATAAAGAAGAAAACGTTTTTAATTATCGAACGCCTTTCAATTAAGCAAGATTTTGATAGCCTGACCCCCGCCTGTCTTGGTATCCTCCACGTTCCAACCTGAAATTTTACCTGGTTGGGACGTTACATTAACCGTATTAGAAATGGAGGAACCATATGAAAACAAGTCCGATGACATGGCTGATGAGCCTGGCACTCCCTATAATCCTGTTTATAAACTTTCCGCAGGCACCTCCCCCACCCAGCGGCCCGTTTGTAGAACCCGAAGTAGAGGTGCTGCACACGTTCGAAGGGGAAAACATCGGCGACCAGTTCGGTTGGGTCTCGGAAAACCTGGGTGACCTCAACGACGACGGTGTCAACGACTTTATCATCTCAGCAGTCTCTAACTCAGACGGCGGAAGTCGGGCCGGAAAAGCATACGTCTACTCCGGAGCGGATTTTCAGTTATTGAATGCTGTCACGGGGAACCCGGGAGAGCGGCTCGGATTCAGCGTTGCCAAAGGTGGCGATATCGATGCGGATGGCACGCCGGATTACCTGGTAGGTGGCATAAATCGCGTGGTGGCCTATTCCGGGAAAACGCATGGGGTGATTCACGATTGGAGCCGACCGGGGTTCTTCGGCGCGGATTTGGATGGAGCCGGGGATGTGAACGGCGACGGGTACGATGACGTTCTGGTCGGCGCTCCCTTTGCCAGCTATACCTTCCAGCAAGCCGGGCGCGTATACCTCCTGTCCGGAAAGGATGGTAGCGAGCTATGGACGCGCGATGGGCAGGGAGAAGAGAATTTTCTCGGTACGGGGGTCGGTAAGGTTGGTCTGCTGGACGGTGATGGCGCCCCCGAAGTGGCCGCCTCTGCCTACCAGGCCGGGAAAGCCAAGGCCGGAGAAGTCTACGTGTATTCCGGTGCGACCGGTTCCACGTACCTGACGCTGGAGCCCTTCGCCCGGGGCACCACAGAATACCTGGGCCAGTTCTTTACCCAGGGTGCCGGGGATATCAACGCCGATGGCATCTCGGACATTTATGTCGGGGATTATGGCAACAAGCGCGGCGGTGGCGAAGGAACCGGCAGAGCGTACGTTTTCTCGGGAGCGGATGGTTCGCAACTATACGTGCTCAACGGCGAGGACAAAGAGGACGGCTTCGGCCCGGGACGCGGCGCTGGAGACGTAAACGGGGATGGCTACGCTGATCTGGTCATCGGCGCGTACACCAGCGAGGCGAGCGGCGTCCGTAAGGCCGGTAAAGGATATGTCTATTCCGGCAAAGACGGGTCGGTACTGCGTACCATGACGGGCCAGGTAAAGAACGATTACGTCGGCGTGGACGCTATCGCCGTAGGCGATGTCAACGCCGACGGCCTGACCGACTACCTGCTCACCGGCGTGAATTTCGACAGAACCGGCTTCGATCACAGTTACCTGATTGCCGGTATCCCGTAAATCTGATCAATTGTAGCGAGATACCTAAAAATAAAGGGCGTGCGCAGCACGCCCTTTATTCGCAGGGTATTTGATTTTTAATGCGACAACCCCTCCGGCTGGAAGCAGGGCTGGTAATCGGCGCCCAGGATCAGGCGGTAGTGGGCCGGGCTGCTCGAATCGGGGATGACGGCTAAATTGGCGGCGGGCAGCCCCAGAATAGCCAGAATGGTATTGTTGCGGGTATTGTCGGTGACGGCGTTCAGGTCCAGCAGGGTGCTGTAGCCATAATCCTGCCGGTCGGCGGGGGCGATATGGGTTTCGAAACCAGCATAGTTCAAACGTGATGCAGCCAGTTCGGCCCAGCCTTCGTTAGGCGTGCCGTTCTGCACTTCGATGATGATGGTTTCGCGCTCCTCGGCGCGCTGCGAGGGAGCCATGGCCTCCTGCAACATGGCCGACATGGCGGCTTCGTTGGGCAATTGCACCGAAGCGCCGCCCGGTGTGGTCCACGCGCTAACCAGCGGCGGGCGGATGTAGTAGCCCCGGAAGTCGGCGTTGGTCAGTTTGGGGGCATACAGCGCCAGTTGCAGCATCTCGGTCAGGGTGATGTCGGTCTCGACGATGCTGGTCAGGTCATTGTACAGGGCCGGCAGGCGTGCGATGGTGCCAGTTTGCAGCACGCGCGAGTAGATGGCGCGCAGCGTCTCCTGCTGGCGGCGTCCGCGGTCGAAGTCGCTGGAGCGCATGCGCGAGCGCGCGTACCACAACGCCAGGTCGCCGTCCATGTGCACCACGCCCGGCCCGACCGTGTACAGCCACCAGTTGGCTTCCAGTTGCGGGTTATAGCTGGGGTCGATCAGGCGCCAGTCGGTGTAGGGACAGGAGATTGGCACGTCGATGCCGCCCAGTGTGTCGATGATGTGCTGGAAGCCGCTGAACTCGACCATGGCGGTGTGGTCGATCTGGATGCCCAGGTTGTACAGGATGGTCTCTTTGAGCAGGCCCGGTCCGCCGCCAGGGTAGCCGTAAATCTCGCCGGTCTGGTAGGCCGTGTTGATGCGCTGGTTGCCCGAATCGGGGATATAGACCCACAGGTCGCGCGGGATGGAGATCATCGAGACCTGTCCCTCTTTGGGGCGCAGCATGGCGATCACCATGGTGTCGGTGCGGAAGGAACCGCCCGGACGGCGGTCCGAGCCGATCAGCAGGAAGTTGACTGTTTCCTGGTTATCGAGCGGCACGACCGGCGTCAGTTGCAGGTTCATGTCCAGCGTGGGCACGGGCGCCGTGCTGCTCAATGCGGCTACAAACGGTTCGGGTGTGGTGGTGGCCGGGATGAACGGGTTGTTGGTCGGGGTGGGCAGGATGGTGCCGGTGGGGGAGGGGAAGACCGGCTGGAAAGGCGTGGGCGTCGGTCCCTGTGCGGGCTGGAAAGGCGTGGAGGTGGGGCTGGCGTTCGGGTTGGCGGTGACAAAGGCGAAGGCCTGCGCAGCCGGCGCGGGTCCGCAGGCGGCGCTGAACAGGATCAGCGCCAGCAGGATAAAAAGGAACGGTGCTCGGTGAGGGGATGATTTCATCGGTTTTTGCCACACAGTAGCAGGAATTTGTTCAATATCATGAGAATATGAAATATGTCACCCTGCTGTCTCGCACCGGCGTGCTCGCGGTACGAACGGTGAGCAGCGCGAAGGGTCTACCCCTGCCGGGGCACACGTCCCGCGCTTCGCGCGGAGATTCTTCACTTCGTTCAGAATGACATCAATAATAGACACATCTTAGGTTCAGGGAAGGGGGGTATTGGTCGGGGTCGGGAAGGCTGTGATGGTAGCGGAAGCAGTTGGCGTCGCGGTCGGAGGCGGGGAAGTCGAGGTTGGTGAAGATGGGACGTTTGTGGCTGTCCTGGTCGCGGTACCCGTCGGCACGTTTGTCGAAGTCGGGATATCCGTCGTAGTCGGCGTGAGCGAAGCTGTCGGGGTGATGGTTGCTGTCCGTGTGAGGGTCGGGAAGACGATGGAGATCGGGGTCTGTGTGGCGGTGGCGGTGGCGCGCGGCGTGCGCGTGGCCACGTTTGGCACCCAGATGCTCTGCCCGACGGCAAGATAGTACTGGTTGGACGCCATGCAGTTGGCGAACTGGAGCTGGGAGATGCTGAGGCCGAAGGCCTGGCTCAGGCTGGTCATGGTGTTCCCGGGCCGCACGATGTAGCGCACCCAACCGGCCGGGGGACCACAGGGGATGGCGGTCCTGGTGGGAGCGGAGGGAACGTAAATGATCGAACCGGTTGGCAGGTTGCTGGAAAACAGGCAGTTGGCGACCGACAATTGTTGAGGAGTGCTCTGGTGCAGCAATGCCAGCGTCGCCAGGTCGTCACCGGGACCCACGGTGATGGGAATCCAACCCGCAGGCGGAGGGCAGGTGGTGGGCGGGGGGACCGTTGCGCTGGGGATGGACAGGGTCGTGGTGATGAGCACCAGCGGCTGGCTTGTCGGTGTATTAAAGATGGGGTCCAGCGCGGGCGTTATGGTTGGGGTGGGCGGGATCTCCGGGACGTAGCTTTCAGCCAATGCCAGCGAGATGCCCCCGATGACCAGCGCAATAGAGAAGATGGCAAGCAGGATACTGCCACTGATCTGGCGAAGCACATCCATCTTTATTTCCCATTCGCCATGGGCAACAGCACGCTAAACGTGGAGCCCACGCCTGCCTCACTTTCCACCCAGATGCGGCCGTTTTGGGCTTCCGTGAGCGTTTTGGCAATCGACAAACCGACACCCGTATCGCCGACTCCCTGGATCAGGACGTTATCGGCGCGGTACAGACGGGTGAAGACGCGCGGGATGTCCTCGGAGGGGATGCCCCCGCCCGTATCGGTGACCTGCAGGAGAACATATTCCTGCTCGTCCTCGGTTCGGGTCTGGACCTTGAGCGTGATCGTGCCTTCGTTGGGCGAGACCGCGCCTGCGTTCTGCAGCAGGTGGATCAGGATCTGTTGCAGCGCTTCCCGGTCTGCGTAGATCGATTGGACCTGTTTGGGCAGGTCGAGGTGCAAGGTGATGTTCTTCTCGCGCACCTGGCTGCTGGTATAGGACATGGCGTTGTCGATAATCACGTTCAGGTCTGCCGGTTCGGGCTTAAGTTCGGTCAGCCCTGTTTCCAGGTTGGTGACCTGGATCATGTCATCGATCAGGGTGCCTATGCGTTCGATGGAGGCTTTGATGCGTTCCACGAATTTGCGCTGCAGCGAGCCCAGGATGCCAACCGATTCGCCCAATAACAAGTCGGTGTAGCCAACGACAGAGGACATGGGTTGCCGCAGTTCCTGCGCGATGGATGCGATGACTTCAGCCTGCTCGCTGGAATACGTCCCCGCCTGCCCCTTTTCCAGCTTCAACAGTTTTATGTTGGCGTCCGCCAGCTCGTTTTGCAAACGGGCGGCCTGCCCGAGCGCGGCGCGCAGTTCTGCCTCGATGTATTCCGAATCCTTGCCCGCGGCCATCTTTCCAGCTTTGCTGGTCGTGCGCAGTTCTTCGTTTTCCTTTTGCAAACGCTCGATCTGCTGCAGGGATTCCTGTTGCACGACCAGCAGGGAAGCGATTTTACCTTCCTGCTCCGGATCCTTGCCGGCTTTATTGCGAGCGTTCTCCAGTTGCTTTTGCAGTTCATTATTTTGCGCGTGCAAATCATCAAGCTGGTTGCGCGCGCTATCCAACGCGCTCTCGGTTTCTTGTTGTTTTTGCTCGATGGCTGAGATGCGCTGGCCGCGCTGGATAATGGGAACCAGCGAGGTCGAGATGTTGCTCAAGAAAGCCTGGTCTTCTGCCCGCCAGGCGCGTTCCGAGTAGGGGGAAAGCACCAGGATGCCGCCCACGGTTTCCTTTTCGGGCGTCAGAATGGGTACCGACATCATATGACCGGGACTACTCAGACCCAGCAACTCGCCCAGGCCTTTGATGTCTGCCGAGGTGCTGCTGGCCGGCAGCCGCAGGGGACGTCCGCGCTGCATGGCGTTGGTCAGCATGGGAATGGAGTTTTTGTTCATGCTGGCGCCTTCCAGGTTCTCTTCGCGGATCAGATCGTACCCGCTGGTGATAGTCAGTTGATTCTTGTCTTCGGTCAGATAGATCAGGAAACACAGGTCAGCCAGCAGGGTTTGGGCGATGCCGCGTGTGATGGCCTGGCTGACCTTCTCGGGGTCCGTCTCGGCGGCCAGCGCTAACAGAGCGTGGAAGGTCTTTGGGTCGGTGCTGTAATGGCGGCGCTCCTCGACAGGCGCGTCCTGTTTGATGGTGGTGGGCCGGTTTGCCGCCGGCATGGGGAAACGCTGAGGCAGCGTCATCAGGAAGGGATAGACCGCCATGTAGGCCACCCGGATCACGCCCGGATAATTCCCGTCTGCTCGCCCAAAAACAAGGTGCAGCGAGTGGCCGGCCAGCGCCAGAATAAGGACGGCCAGACCGTTGACCCAGCCGTTTGGCCGCCGTACCACAAGCACAACGATGCCAGCCGCGATCAACAGCAGCGACGCAATCTGCCAGATCAGTTCCTGGGTAGTGGTGTTGTACAGCGTGCCGGAAGCCTGCTGTACCTGCTGTACCCAGTCAGCCAGGCTGAGCGCCAGGCCCGTTATGATGAACAGGGTCAGCAGGATGGTAGCCGCGTCGATAGCGCGGTTCGGTTCGGGGAATGACCACAGCCAGATGAGCCAGACCAGCCCGATCAGGGTCATGGCCCGATCGAGCGGGGGCAGGAAGACGGTCAGGTTGATGATGCCTTGCCAGCCCAGTCCGCTGATGACGAACAGGATGACCTGCGGCAGCATCAGGATGGTCAACCCGAGGACCGTCCGCCGCGCCTGCGGAAAAGCGCTGATGCGCCAGTGGATGAAAGCGGCCTGTAGCGCTCCGGAGATGGAAAATACCAAAACAAGATGGTAGAGAAGATTGCCGGGAGGATCTGCGAGTAAAGAGAAAGCCTGTGTGAAAAGTCCCATAGCTTAAAGGATTATACTGCGACTTGCCAAGAAAGGGAGATAGGTACAATGGTTTTAGTATAAATGGATTGTTTTATTAACCGCCATTCCCGTGCGAGGACCTAGACGCCAGGAACGCCAAGATGACTCTATTGTCGCCAAGAAAAAACCTTGGCGCTCTTCGCGAGCTTGGCGGTTCAAATACCTAAACTCGTGATACTAATCCTGCCACTCCAACTCGAACTCACTGATGTGCACCGTTTCACCTTCCGCGATGCCCGCTTTCCGCAGCGCTTCTTCGACGCCCAATCTTTCCATCAGTTTCTGGAACCTGCGCACTGAGCCGTGATGTTCCCAGTAGGTCATGGCGGCGGCGCGTTCGATGGCCGTTCCGGAAACGCGCCAACTGGCATCGTCTTCGCGGCTGATCTTGAAATCGCGTGGGTCTTCTTCGGGGCGGTAAACGGGCATGGGTGGTTCGATCTCCTCCAGTGCCGGGGCTTCGGCCAGGGCACCCACCGCCTTGAGCAGCAACTCACGGACGTTTGTACGCCCCAGAGCAGAGATGGTCATCAATGAAACGCCGCGTTTCTTCATTTCTTTTTTGATCTCGGGCAGTCGTTCCTGGACTTCGGGCTGGTCGATCTTATTCAGCGCCACGATCTGTGGTTTCTTTTCCAGGTTTGGGTCGAAGAGTGAGAGTTCGCTGTTGATCTGGCTGTAATCGGCCAGCGGATCGGGGGAGAGCCCGTCCAGGATGTGGATCAGCACACGCGTGCGCTGGATGTGGCGCAGGAACTCGTGTCCCAGCCCGGCGCCTTGACTGGCGCCTTCGATCAGGCCTGGGATGTCGGCCAGCACCACGGTTGTGTCTTCGTCGATCTCCGCCACGCCCAGGTTGGGTTCCAGGGTGGTGAAGGGATAGGAGGCGATCTTGGGCCTGGCGTTGGTCAGGACGGAGAGCAGCGTGGATTTGCCCGCGTTGGGGACGCCGATCAGCCCGATATCGGCGATCAGCTTGAGTTCCAGTTTGAGGCGCTTTTCCTCGGCGGGTGCGCCCTTCTCCGCGGTGCGCGGCACCTGGTTGGTTGAGCTTTTGAAGTGCGTGTTGCCGCGCCCGCCGCGCCCGCCCTTGCAAACGGTCAACTGCTGGCCGGGCTCGGTCAGGTCGCCCAGCAAGGCCGGAGGGCCGTCCGTGATGTCGAAAATCACTGTGCCCGGCGGGACGTATACGATCAGGTCCTCGCCGGATTTGCCATACATGTTTTGCTTTGCGCCGGGGCGGCCATCGTCGGCAAAAAAGCGTTCTTTTTGGTGGAAGTTGAGCGTGTTGAGTGTGGACTTGACTTCCAGGATGACATTGCCGCCCTTACCGCCATCGCCGCCATCCGGCCCCCCACGCGGGACATATTTCTCCCGGCGAAAATGGACGGCTCCATCGCCGCCCTTGCCGGATTTAACGTGAATTTCTACCTGGTCGATGAACATAAAGTCTTATAAGTCCTTTTGTCTGGCATGTCTTACAGGCTGGATTATACAGGATGTGGAACAAAAAACAGGTCCTACGACGCCAAACCCGTAAGACCTGCCCGACTTATCAGACCTTTTAGTCTTGTCAGACTACTTGACTAACTTCCAGGCTACCGGCAAGGCCAGCGCAGCCAGGGCCATCTTGATCGCATCACCGACGAGAAACGGCAGGACACCCAACGCCAGCGCCTGTTCAACGCCAAAAAGGATAGTCAGCCAGCCCGCACCGAAGATGTAGATGATCAGCGTCCCAATCAGGAACGGGACCAGCGATGTGCGCACGCTTCTTTCCAGGCCCTTTTCTGCCAGCAGACCCACAACATACGCCGCAGCGACAAACCCCACCAGGTATCCTAGCGTTGGTCCGGACAGATACGCCAGCCCGGACGCGCCGCCCGCGAAGAACGGCAATCCCAGCGCGCCCATGAGGGTGTACAGTGCTAACGAGGCCGCGCCGCGCTTCGAGCCCAGCGCCGCACCGACCAGCAGCACCGCAAAAGTCTGCCCGGTCAGCGGGACGGGGGTGAAGGGCAGGGGGATTTTTACCTGCGCTAAGGCAGCGACGAAGAGCACGGAAATGGTGATTAGTAAAAGGTCGCGCAGCCAGGCGGCGGTGCGCGGAAAGTAAAGGGTGGAGAGTGCCGGGGCGAGGGTTGTCATGAAAGCTCCTTTTGTGTCTAAAGTTTCACTTTGTATAACCCAAATTTGGAATAAAGATTCCTTCTCTTAATATAATCTTCATCAATGAACATCGCAAAACGACCCTTCGAAATCTCTACTCACGGCAAGGGACTGTTTGACATCACTGAAATTGTCCACAGTTGGCCTACGTTCAAGGTAATGATTCGCGTTGGTAGAGAGCATGGAGAACGGGACGACTGCGCACCCACAGCCAAATGGTTTGGATGAGCATCCCGAAACTAAAGGCCCCCAGGCCAACATACAATCCGATCATTTTTCCCCAAATAACGCCGCCTACCAATGTCAGCGCAGTACCGAAAAGAAAGATTGCAACGGCCTCTGAAATGCCGCGCGTTTTCCCGCTGTTAAGCAAGGCTCCCTGATACCAGCTTTGGAGGCTGTTCAAGCCGGGTAGCAGGAGGCCAAACCACAAGCCGTTGCGAGCCAGGCTTGCCAACTCAGGAGAGAGGCCTGAAAAATTTTCAAGCCAAAAGCGGGAGAGCGGGGTTGCGACGATGAGTACTAATGCACCGGTTGTCCCGATGGAAAGCAGTGTAGTGAAACGCCGTAAGGGTTTTGTGGAGAGAGGCTCATCTAAGAGGGCAACGACCACTTCGTTGAAGGCAACACCCATACTACGCAACATAAAAATAAAGCCTGAGACAACGGGCCAAACAGCAAGAGATTCTAAGGCACGTGGCATCCGGCTGAGGGCTGCGCTGCCCATTGGCTGAATCAAAAGCGTCAGAAGCGAGGTCATGACAAGGGGCAGATAGAACGCGGAAAACGCTCGATACGTAAGAGCAGGTTGAATAACGGGAGCAGGCATCAAGTCCACACGAAGAACCGGTTGAACTGTAAATCCAATGTAGATGGCTTCGGCGGTCACACCCGCGGCTACTGCGCTCGTCGCAACGATGATCCCGGGTAATTCCAGATAATAGCCAATGCCCAAGACAAGGATGTCCATCCCCAGGCGGACGACTGTGCCAATACCAATGATGTTCGAGTGCCCAAAGCGAATCATGACACCCTGGTTGAGACGCCGGAAGGCAATTGTCCACGTCCACGGTGTCATGATGATTAAGCCAATGCGGGCAGGTTCTATAATTTCGGGCGGCGCACCGAGCAGGCCTTTGGCGACGAAATAGTAAACAGGCGTAAGTGCCACGAGAAGATGGAGTGTAGTGAGGAAGCCGCCTGCGAGCAACATGTAATTACGGAGTTTTTTGTAGGAAGCCCAATCTTTGCTGAGTGCGGTAGAGGCGGCAAGCAGCATGATAACGGGAGCTTCAATGATGAGGGCAATAGGAAAAACAATCCCGCCATAGGCAGCCAGATTGATTTCGGGTTCAGCAAGGCGGGCAACAACGGCGCTGAGAATAGGTAATTCCATACCCATCAGCAGCCAGCTTGCGGCGAGGGGGATCCAGACTTTGAAAATACGGGATAAAGATAAAGGTGAATTGGTCATATCGAATTATTTTTCATATCCATCCACAAAAAGCGATGCGTGAATTCTATCACTCGCTGCACAATTCACAATCCCCAAAGTTTTCTTCCACTCTTGCATACCCTTCACACAAATAGGACTTACACAGTTCGCAAAAAGGTACCGAAAATAAGGGGGGCGAGCTGCGTTCGCCCCCCTTATTTTCGGGTTTCTCCTATTATAAACGCGGATATTATATAATCCACTCATCATGAACTGG
>JBAVJG010000595.1:0-2000 GCA_049687655.1 Anaerolineales bacterium
CCCGGCGTGCTGGCCGTAGACGCCTTGCTCACCAAAGGCGGGGCGCTGGCTGAAATCTCTCCCGAAGCCATGCAACAGTTCAATGAGATCCTGCCGCCGCAGTGGAGCCATAACAACCCGGTCGACATCCTCGGCGATGCCTCCCCTGAACGCTATGCCCAATCGCTCGAAGTCGCTGCCCAGGATGAGAACAGCGACGGCCTGCTGGTCGTGCTCACCCCCCAGGCCATGACCGATCCCACCGCCACGGCCGAAGCACTCAAAAACTATGCCCAGAGCTATGACAAGCCCATCCTGGCCTCCTGGTCTGGTGGACAGGACATCTCTGCAGGTGAGTCAATCCTGAATAAGGCTGGCATCCCAACCTTCATGTATCCCGACACGGCGGCGGAAGCCTTCGCCTATATGTGGAAATATACAGACAACCTGAAAGCGTTGTACGAGACGGTAGACCTGCGACACGATACCGAATCGGAACTGGACCGTGAAGCTGCTTCCGCTATCATCGAGAAAGCTCGCAGTTCAGGCCGCTACCTGCTAACCGAAGCCGAATCGAAACAATTACTCGCAGCTTATAGCATTCCTACCGTTCCAACGCTCATTGCCATCAATGTGGATGAAGCTGTCCAGAAAGCCAAAGAATTAGGGTATCCCGTGGTGCTGAAATTGCACTCTGAAACCGTGACGCACAAAACGGACGTCGGCGGGGTACAACTCAACCTGAAAGACGAGGGGGCCGTTCGGTCCGCGTTTGAAGCGATCAAGTCAGGAGTCAGTGAAAAGCATTCGTTAGATGACTTCCTGGGCGTGACCGTTCAACCGATGATCAATCTGTCAGATGCGTACGAACTCATCTTTGGCTCCAGCATCGATCCGCAGTTTGGACCGGTTGTCCTGTTTGGCATGGGCGGCACATTAGTTGAAGTATTCAAGGATCGCGCGCTGGGTCTGCCACCGCTTAACACCACATTGGCACGCCGTATGATGGAACGCACAACCATCTTTGAGGCACTTCAAGGCATCCGCGGGCGTCAGCCTGTAGACATCGCCGCGCTGGAACAACTGCTGGTGCATTTCAGCCAACTGGTGGCCGAGCAACGTTGGATTAAGGAGCTGGATATCAACCCATTGCTGGCCTCGCACGACGGCCTGCTAGCGCTGGATGCACGCGTCCTAATCCACGAAACCCAAGACGAAAGCAGCCTGCCCAAATTGGCGATCCGGCCCTATCCGAGCCAGTACGTAGCCCCCTGGACGATGAAAGACGGTACGGAGGTGGTCATCCGCCCGATCAGCGCCGAAGATGAAATGCTCATACGCGAGTTCCACGAGTCGCTCTCCGACAAGACGGTCTACATGCGCTATCTTTCGCCGATGCTGTTGAGCGCCCGTATCACGCACGAACGGCTGGCGCGCGTAACCCACAATGACTATGACCGCGAGATCGCGCTGGTAGTAGAAGGGGAAGATCATAAAGGTGAGAAAGCTATCTTCGGCGTTGCCCGCCTGAGCAAATTGCGCGGCAGGAACGAAGAAGCACGTTTCACCATGCTAATTTCTGATGATTATCAGGGCAAAGGCCTAGGCAAGGAATTGCTGACCCGCATCATCAAGATTGGTCGGGATGAGAAGATCAAGCGCATCATCGCGTTGATGTCGCAGGAGAATGAAGCCATGAAGAAGCTGTGCCGCAGGGTGGGGTTCTCCTCGTTCGAGACGGACTCGCAAAACGGGATGTTGAAGGCGCAGATCGAGTTGTGAACCAGAAATATTCCCAAATCAAGAAACCGGCAGGCTGATTAGCTTGCCGGTTTCCTCTATCCAAAATGAGTTTGTCGCCATGCGGCAATCATCGAAATCTGGTCGCTTCGTCCTCTACCCAGGTAATTACAAGGACAGGCCTAGGATTAGCCTTCTACTCCTTGAGTCTGAGATGGTATTGACGGGAAGGATGGCAGGTCTCCGCTGTCACCACAGCCAAACTGTTTGCTGGTCCAGGC
>JBAVJG010000596.1:0-1875 GCA_049687655.1 Anaerolineales bacterium
AGCTTTAGTCGAATTTCATTCGACCTTCAAAGCTATCGACTTCCAGTCGATAGTAGTTTACTTGATCCAAGTTTAGATATTTATGCAAGAGCAGTAGGTAGGGGGGATTTATACGCCTAAGCGCCACTCCAATGCAGTAAAACGCAGTGCCACTTTATTATTATGTACGGCAATCCCGATGGCACGGCGAGAGCCGGCTAGCACACACAGATCTCGCGCGCGAGTGACAGCGGTATAGATCAGGTTGCGTTGCAACATCATGTAGTGCTGGGTCACGACCGGCATGACCACCACAGGGAATTCCGAACCCTGGGCTTTGTGAACCGATACCGCATAAGCCAGGGTCAGCTCGTCCGCCTCGCTCCACTCGTATTGCGCCAGGCGGCCATCGAAATCAACGTTCAGGGTCTGCTCAATGATGTCGATATTCCGGATAAAACCGATGTCGCCGTTATAGACATCCTTGTCATAGTTGTTACGGGTCTGCATGACCTTATCCCCGACCCGAAAGAGCGTACCATACAAGCGGCGTTCTGATTTGTTATTAACCGCCGGATTGAGTTTTTCCTGCAAGCGTTCATTCAGGATCGATACCCCGGCTAGACCACGATAGATCGGGGAAAGCACCTGGATATCACTGAGCGCGTCGAAGTCGAATTTCTGCGGGATGCGTTCGGTGACGACATCGATCACCCAGTCGGCAGCAGCACCGGCATCGTCAGCTGGAAAGAGATAGAAATCCCCGCCATCTTTTGTGAACACGGGCGACTGCCCACAGTTGATACGATGGGCGTTGGTGATGATCTGCGAGCCGGCTGCCTGGCGGAATATGGTAGTCAGGCGTGTGACCGGGGCTACTTCGCTCCTGATCAGGTCACGTAACACATCCCCTGCACCCACGGAGGGCAGCTGGTCCACATCCCCGACAAATAAGACATGCGCACCGGGTCGCACAGCCTTGAGCAGATGGTTGGTCAGCAGCAGGTCCAGCATGGAGGCCTCGTCCACCACCAGAAAGTCCACATCCAGCGGGTTTGTGTCGTCCCGCTTGAAACCGTCCACCGGCGAAAATTCCAACAGGCGATGGATGGTGCTGGCCGGGCTGCCAGTGGCTTCCGAGAGTCGTTTGGCGGCCCGTCCGGTGGGAGAAGCCAGGGCATAGGATTTACCCTGCGCATCCAGGGTGGTGATCAGGGCTTTCAGGCAAGTGGTCTTGCCTGTGCCGGGCCCGCCGGTCAGGATCGAAACGGGGTGTGCCAGCGCCATCTGGACAGCAGAATGTTGTTCTTCCGAAAGTTCTTCATTTGGGAATGTAAGTTGATTTCCATCCTTGAAAGTCGTGCTTGAGCCGGCCAGCGCTTTGACCCGTTCGGCCACACCCTTTTCACCAAAGTAAAGTGGGGTCAGGTAAATGACCGCCATGTTCTGACCATCTGCTTTATTCTTGCTCTTTGGATTGGGGATCATCTCTGGACGGATGCGTTCATCATTTGCCAGTCGGTCCAGGCCGGCTGGGATCAGGTCGGCAGATACCCCCAGCAGTTCAGTGGCGCGTTGGACCAGCATCTCCCTGGGTGCGTACACATGACCGTCATTCACCATCTCGTTCAGGGCAAACACAATCCCGGCTTCTATGCGGGAAGGATGTTCCGGGGCCAGACCGAGCGCCTGGGCGATGCGGTCGGCAGTCTTGAAACCGACACCAAAGATGTCGCGCTCCAACTGGTACGGGTTTTTCTGTACGATTTGCAGGGCGGAATCCCCGTACGTTTTGTAGATCTTGACCGCCAGGTTGGTGCTGACCCCGTGGCTGTGCAGGAAGAGCATGATCTCCTTGACCTGCTTTTGCTCCTGCCAGGCGGCTATGATCTTGCC
>JBAVJG010000597.1:0-1770 GCA_049687655.1 Anaerolineales bacterium
CCATGTTGCGGCGGGGCGAGCGACGGAAAATCCTAAAGAATCATAATACAGTATAGTGTAAGATTCGACTTTACGTTTGAACCACTGGTACGATTTTGCCCCCCCTCCAACGAGGGGTCTTTAATTACCTAAATTTCGCCCGAAATAGCGGTGGGTTGGGGTCGCAGTGCGAAGACAAAAGAAAGGAGTGATAGGCTAATCTGTATACAAAGTTGGAAATTTGATACAGGAGGCCTATCACCATGAACGAGTCTATCATTGTTAGCGCACAGGTCAAGCAGTATTTCAGTGCTCATTCCACATTGGCGGCACTGGGCGTGAAAGTATGTGAAATGAAAATGTTTGAACCGATCGAACAACAAGTCAAGATTGGACAGAAGACGGTCAAGTACACTCCGATCGAGAAATTGATGGATGCTGGGATCGCGATCCTGGCAGGGGCGCATGGTATGGTCGAGATCAATAAACGTGTACGCCCCGACCGGGGCTTGCAGGCTGCCTTTGGACGAGATGGCTGTGCCGAACAATCGGTGGTACAAGATACTCTGGATGCCTGCACTGGGGAGAATGTTATTCAAATGCAGGCAGCATTGGATCTGATCTACCGCCGACACAGTCAGGGGTATCGCCATAACTATCAGAAAGGCTGGCAGTTGCTGGATGCGGATATGACGGGTCGTCCCTGTGGGAAGAAAGCCGCTTTTGCCACCAAGGGCTACTTTGCCAAACAACGCAACCGGCGTGGACGCCAGGAAGGCTATCTGATTGCCACGCATTATGAAGAGATCGTGGCCAAACAGCTTTTTGATGGAGGAACCCAACTGACCAGAGCATTGCGCCCGCTGGTCGGAGCTGCGGAAAAGACCCTGGGGCTGGATCAGGATGAAGAAAAGCGCCAGCGTACCATTCTGCGGGTGGATTCTGGAGGTGGCAGTCTCGATGAGGTCAACTGGGTCTTGCAGTGTGGCTATCAGTTTCATGGTAAGGATTACTCGGGGATGCGTGCCCAACGCCTGGCTGAGAGCGTGATCGAATGGTTCGATGACTCTCGCTGTCCGGAACGTCAAGTAGGCTGGGTGACTGAAAAGACTGATATGTATTATCGTCCTGTAAAACGTGTGGCGGTACGCTGCCAGAAGAAGAATGGCCAATGGGGCATCGGTGTGCTGCTTTCGACTTTGTCTCCCCAGGATGTGCTGGAACTCACTGGTCAACCGCTCGCCAAAGCAAGTGACCCGCTGGCTGTTTTGCTGGCCTATGTCTACTTCTATGACCAACGAGGCGGTGGGGTCGAAACCGAGATCAAGGAAGATAAGCAAGGCCTGGGTAGTTCCAAACGCAACAAGAAGCGCTTCAATGCCCAGCATATGCTTACCCTC
The DNA here is from genome assembly GCA_049687655.1 of Anaerolineales bacterium. Taxonomy (GTDB): domain Bacteria; phylum Chloroflexota; class Anaerolineae; order Anaerolineales; family Villigracilaceae; genus JAABUE01. The sequence continues at coordinate 1,380 of JBAVJG010000597.1, forward strand.
CTGGAAGCCCTGGCCCACAACCTGCTGGTCTGGGCTCGAAGCTGGCTGGCCAAGCTGTGCCCAAAAGTGGCCCGGTTTGGGATGCTCCGTCTGGTACGGGATGCTTTCCACTTGAATGGTTTGATCGTGCTTGATCAGGCTGCTCATGTCCGTAAGATCGTTTTCAATCGGGCTGACCCTTTGGCTGAAGAGTTGCATACTGGCTTTTCTGCCCTATTCGCCCACCAGCATGTTGCCTTTATTTTGGGCGAAACTTAGGTAATTAGATAGTTGTCCAGTGATGCAACGAAATAACCGGTATGAAATTCGAGTGGCGGGATTTGGTGGTCAGGGAGTGGTGACCATTGGGAGGGTTCTGGGAAGTGCCTTCACAATCCATGAAGGATTAAAC
>JBAVJG010000598.1:0-3297 GCA_049687655.1 Anaerolineales bacterium
CTATAATACTGGCTTGCAATCCCCCGCAGTTCTGCGGGATTCGGGGCGTGGCGCAGCCCGGCTAGCGCGCTTGCATGGGGTGCAAGAGGTCGGAGGTTCAAATCCTCTCGCCCCGACTATCAAAACCGCTGACCTATATAGGTCAGCGGTTTTTCGTTCGTCGTATGATTTGATGACAAAATAAAATGCCAGCACCTTTTTGCGGACTGCGTAAGTCCTACTGCTTCTTGCATATTTAACCGAACTCGAATCTAACGAATTCCTTCAAAAACCGGGATTCTGGTTCGGATATTTACGCAGTACTCTGTAATGCTATACTTTATTGGGATTGGAGATAATTTAGGAGAGATACTACAGTGAAGAAAATCCTCAAAGTTATAGGCGTGATCTTGTTGTTGGTGATTATTATGGGTGTGATGTATTTGTTAAGTTCAACCAAAATGGCAAGTATAGCGAATCCAGGCTCGCTGTTTGGCCAACTCATTGGGGGAGTCCGGGATGCGCTAAATGGCATCCAAGCATCTATTTCAAGGATGTTTGGGAATTTCACAAAGTGACGTATTTGGATACGCCTGGGTTCACCTGAATCTATAATTTTTTTGCAATGTTTCTGGCATAACCTCCTCACCCAACTGCCGTCATGCCTATAGCTTTTCATGTTCTCTCCTCCTTTGGTGAAGGTTCGCCCTGAATTTGCCCACAGGGCGAGCTTTCATTTTAAAAGCCCCTATCGCTCGCAAATCCTGCCCGTGAGAAATCCCCACGAATTTCAAAAATCTGCCTGAATCTATTGAGAAAATCTTAAATAAAATGCTATACTTTTAGCATGAGCGATTCGGAAAAATTATCTACCATTCTTGACCTGTGCATACAGATCGACCAGACCGCGGCCGATTTGTATACCAGTCTCTCTGCCTCTGCCGGGAATGATGCTCTGAAGGACTTTTGGCATAAAATGACGGTGGAGGGGCTGTCGCATGTAGAGTACTGGCAGAAGCTGAAAACACTGGCGTCTTACGAAGAGCTCCCGGAGGCTTTCGACAAACCGGATCAAGTCATCAAGGAATTGAAAGAGCGGGCGGGACAAATCCATGAGTTGAGCAAACAGTGGGAGAAGGACAAAACTGTCAGCAGTGCATTTGTCATCGCTTATCGGCTGGAATCCTATAAACTCCATCCAGCGCTTCGAACCCTTTTCCACTACTTCCGTCCGATCACGGAAGGGAAACTCCCGGAAGATAAAGAAGTTGACGAGACCAACATCGCTGCCTTTGTGTCCGCGTTGCGCAAGTACGGCGAATCCACGCCAGAGTTGGAACTGGTCGGCGAAACGTTGCAACGTTTGTGGGACCAGAACAAGATTCTCTCGCAACAATCTCTGATCGATCCGCTTTCGAATTTGCTCAACCGCCGTGGTTTTTTCATGATGGCCCAGCAGATGGCGCACTTATCCAGGCGCAACCGCATCCCGATGGCGGTCTTGCTTGTGGAAATTGACAGTTTCAAAAAAATCAACGAATTGCACGGTCCGCAAAAGGGAGATGATATTATCAAGCTGGTTGGCGAAAAGTTAAAGTCAACCCTCCGGCAATCGGATTTAGTAGCTCGTTATGGCGGGAATGAATATATTATTTTGCTGCCCAACACAACTGAAGAAGGCGGCGTAGCTGTGGCTGAAAAGCTGAGAACGGCCATTTTGAATGCGCGCCCGATGGGCGTGATGATAACGGTCAGCATCGGGGTGGCGGAAGGCACTATGAAGGACGATATCGATCAGGAATTCCCTATGCTGATCCGCTATGCCGAAGGGAATCTGATCATCGCCAAATCGAATGGCAAGAACCAGGTCGTTTTCTGATAATATCAAGAGCCATTTAGTCAACGAGAAGCCCGCAAATAAGGGGCGCGTGCAGCGCACGCGCCCCTTATTTGCTGTATCCTTTCCAGAACTGCGAAATTTCTAAATATACTTGCCAATCGCCCTGCCTTCGAGTATCCTTGCCGTGGGAGTGGTTAGGTCCCGGTGGGCTTCCCGGTCTTCAAAACCGGTGGCGGGTCGCGTTGCGGGCCGCGGTGGGTTCGACTCCCATCCACTCCCGCCTCTTTTTATAGAAGGTCAGGAATTACATACTTGAAGTATATATTCTTTTGAGAACTGTGTAATTCAAAAAGGCAAAAGCATGAATCTTCCTGAAACCGAAGTTCTGACATCTCTGGTTGCACGCGTCTTTCGAATCGACTCTGTAACAGCGGAAGACCCCGAAAAAGGACCGTTACTGCGTTATCGCGGTCGACTGCTGAATGACGACTCCGTATCAGCCTACGATCGGTTGGCTGCTTCCCTTAAACCATATGAGCTCACGCCCCTCTTCCGCCTGGAGAAAGGGGAGCAGGTCATCTACCTGATCAAGACCCCGCCGGTGCAAAAACCGGCCAACCCCTGGGTTAATGTGATCCTGTTCGTCATCACGGTTTTCAGTGTGATGCTGGCCGGGGCCACACCAGATGGACCGCTGCCTGAAAGCTTCGGCGGACAGATGCTGGCTTTGCTCCAAAGCATCTTTACCGGCTGGCCTTTCGCGTTGGCGATGTTGGGGATTTTGCTGGCGCACGAGTTTGGGCACTACCTCGTCAGCCGCTTCCACAAGACGCCTGCTACCTTGCCATATTTCATCCCGTTCCCCTTCAGCCCGTTGGGGACGATGGGCGCCGCGATTCTGATGAAAGGCGTCCCTAAGAACAAACGTATCCTGTTCGACATCGGCGTGGCCGGTCCGCTGGCAGGCATGGTGATCGCTATCCCGGTGCTGTTCCTGGGGCTTTCGATGTCAACGCTCGGCTCCGTAGATCCTGGTCCCGGTAGTTTCATCGAAGGCAACTCCCTGATTTACCTGCTGGCAAAATATGCGGTCTTTGGAAAATTCCTGCCCGAACCGGCCAGCTTTCACGGTATGTCGCCGTTTTTGTACTGGGTGCGCTATTTCTTCACTGGACAGCCTTCGCCCCTGGGTGGGACAGATGTCTTCATCCATCCGGTTGCCTTCGCGGGTTGGGCCGGACTGCTGGTCACCGCGCTGAACCTGGTCCCGGCGGGTACCCTGGATGGGGGACATGTGGTCTACTCGCTGTTTGGTGAAAAGGCTCGTAAGGCTTTCCCCTATATCATCGCCATCATGGCTGTGCTGGGATTCTTCTGGAGCGGATGGTGGCTGTGGGCTTTCCTGCTCTTCTGGCTGGGACGCGTCAACGCCGATACGCTCGACCAGATCACACCCCTGGATCCTCGACGCCGCATGG
>JBAVJG010000599.1:0-3439 GCA_049687655.1 Anaerolineales bacterium
GATGTCATATTGAGTATGACCTGCTTGTCAACCGGCAAGTAAAGCTCATCAGATAAGATGCCAAAGGCAGGATACTCAAAAGAAAAAGCGAACTGTTGAGCCGTAACCCTGACTTGCATGGCTTGCGGGTCCACACGGCGTATCTCACCCAGGCTGTAAGCGCCCAGATAAGCAAATCCCAGCACAACAAAGAGCGGGATCACCGTCCAGGTGATTTCCAGAGTCGTATTGCCTTCGAAGTGTTCACCATCCCCCGTTTCACCTTTCCTGCGCTTAAAGACAACCAGGCTGTAAAAGAGCGGCACGATAATCAATGCGAACAGGAAGGAAATGGTCATAACCTCAAGGTTCCACAGCCAATCAATGTTGACTGACTGAGCACTGCCCTGGACTGGCAGCAGCCCAGAAGCGTTCAGACCAAGATATGTTAGGACAGTCATGACAATGATCAGAATAGCTACGATCACGAAGTGGCGCATAGAATTCTCCTGCTAAATATTAGATTATTCATCCCAAGGATTTGCCAGCCAGTCTTCTGCCTGGGCAGCGGTCAACTGCACGCGGTTATAAATCACGACCGGCTCTGAAGCAGCCAGTGATACCAGGATTACTTTCATTGGCATTTCACTCGTTACAAAACGGTTCAGAAATTCACCCCGGTTGATGGTTTTATCATCATGGTCCACGATAACAAGGTCTGGTTGATGGCTCTCAAGAATATCGAGCGTCTCCTCCATAGTTGAGGCCATATCCACATGCACGTTTTGTGCATTCCAGTCAGCAGCATAGAGTCTGTGCAAACCCTCCCGAAACAAAGGATTTGCTGATGCTATTAAGAGCCGACGCGAAAATTCAGAAATTTGATCCACTATAAAAGACCCAGAAACCATCCGGTTTATTCCTTTATAATTTACCAAATATTCCCAAATTTGTCATGTATTTCTTGTTGGCAATCGAGGGATTTTTAAAACACGAGCGGGTGATATTGTTATCACCCGCTGTCATCATCTTATTGTTACAGGACTTACGCAAAAATAAGGGGGGCGTGCTCTGCGCACGCCCCCCTTATTTTTGGTATCTTTCCGCAATGTGTGTAAGTCCTATCTGTTAGATTAAACCAAGTTGAGTTGCTTTTGCTACCGCCTCAGCGCGATTATTCACCTCTAGCTTTTCATGAATATGACGAATATGCGTCTTAACTGTATTCTCTGAAATATACAATTCCGCTCCAGCCTGCGAGGTCGTCAATCCCCGCGCCAGATACTGCAGAACATCAATTTCACGCTCCGTCAATAGAGTGGGCGACCTCAACTTGTTGCTCCGTACCAGCCTGAGAACCTGTTCAGTGACCTCAGGGGCAAGGACCGATTTCCCGGCCACCACCTGCTTAATTGTATTCCGCAGTGTTTCCGGTTCTGCATTCTTTAGCAGATAACCTTTTGCACCAGCGCGAATCGCGCCCAATAAATCTTCCTCTTGTTGTGAAATAGTCAACATCAACACGCGATGCTCGAAACCTTTTTTCTGTAACGCGTTTAAGGTTTCAATGCCGCCCATACCCGGCATGTTGATATCCAACAAAATAATATCCGGTTTTTGCTTTGCGATCACATCCAGAGATTCCTGGCCATCGGAGGCTTCCCCCACAACCTGAAATCCTTCCATCTCAGAGAGCAGGCCCACCAGTCCACGCCGGAAGAGTGTATGATCATCGACTACAACGATACGGATTTCAGCGTTCATAAGCTGGTTTTTTCCCTGTTTGGAATCCGCAGCCGGACCATTGTCCCTTCTCCAGGAGAGCTGATAATCTGAAAATCGGCGCCTATAGACTCAGCCCGCTCACGCATGCTGCGCAGACCATATTGGGAAGCCGGCTGCGTCTCTTCAGGCATGAAGCCACACCCATTGTCGCTTACTTCGAGGATGACTTCATCGTCACGTTCCCAGGCAGAAATCGTGATCTTGCAAGCCTGCGCATGCTTGCGGATATTGGTCAGAGCCTCCTGTACGATCCGGACCAATTGCGCCTTCACGCCGGGCGAAAACACGTGTTGCAAATGAACATTTGAAACATCCACTTCAGCACCGGTCAGAGACTTAAAGTCAGCAGCAGTCAATTCCAGCCAATCGCCCAGCAACTCATCCGGGACGCGAAGTAAGTTGTCAATCGCCTGACGCGCATCCAGATAGGCCTCGGATAGGGTCCGGTAGCAGGCCTGGAGCGTGCGACTGACCGCATCCACATCCCCGTTCGTTATATACGTCTGCATCCGGCTTGCTTCTATTTTCAGGAACGCCAGAGTCTGCGCCAATCCGTCATGGATTTCCCGCGCCAGGCGGCTGCGCTCTTCCACCACAGCCCGGTATTCCAACTGCTCAAGCAGATCTGCGTTCTGAACGTCCATCGAAAACATCTTTTCGCGTGGGCCTTCAAGTGCTTGTCCGCGTCGAAGCGTTTCTTTCTCTTGCGAATGCGAACGCAAAGCATCCAGTGCCAGATCGGTCAGGCGCACCATTTCCGCCAGGAAAAGATGCTGGCTTTCGTCTATTTTGGGTGATGCAGGGAAGAAATAGTTGATCACACCGACCTCTCGCCCACCGCAACGCAGGACCACACAATAGACATACTTGGCATCGGCGGGCTCTTGAAGCAAGATACATTCTGCGCCAGCCTGTCTGCTTTGACACCCGCGACAGGCCTGCCGCGTCGCAGGAGCGGACAAGCGTGCCTGCCAGTCCGGTTCCCGCAAGAAGGATGATTCGCCATATTTTAAGGTGGGCAGAGATTGGCCCCATTCGCTGAAAGGGACAAACGCAGATCCGGCAGCGCCCAACAAATCATGACCAGCCCGCACAGCCGCCATAACAGCCGCTTCTTCTTCCTGGGCTTCCAACAAATATCCGGCAAGCGTAAAACCAGCTTCCAACTGCTGACGGATATTCATATTCTCTGTTTCAGTTTTTTGCAGTTTCATGCGATAAGTTGCTCACAATTTTATCAAGCCGGCGATCGGGCTAATTAGATAGCATCCAGAGCAGCCAACAACTCGTCGCTGTGTTCAGCTGGCTTAACTTTTTCAAACACGCGCACAACTTGCCCATGCGCGTCGACCAGATAGGTCGTCCGTAAGACACCCATGTACTCACGTCCCATGAATTTCTTCAAAGCCCAAACATCATACAACTCGCAAACTTTGTGATCTTCGTCTGCCAGCAGGGGGAAAGGTAGGGCAAACTTTTCTTTGAACTTGACATGTGACTTGACCGAATCAGGGCTGACGCCCAGGATCACAACTTTCGCCTTTTCATAAGCAGAATAGTCATCACGGAAATTGCATGCTTCTGTAGTGCAGCCGGGCGTATCGTCCTTTGGATAAAAATACAGCACCACCGGTTTGCCACGAAAATCAGACAACCGCCGCAGTGCGCCGGTTTC
>JBAVJG010000600.1:0-2262 GCA_049687655.1 Anaerolineales bacterium
GTAACAGTCAGTGACTTTCCGCGGACTATATAAACCCTGAACCTATTTGTTAAAAGGAGCAATGCCAATGAAAATCAATTTTGCCATGTGGCGCAAGGCTTCATGGGAACTTATCAAAATGGACGACAAGAATGAGTGGAATGCACTCGATGTTGTCTCCAAATGGTTGATCGCCACGCGCTCGGCTGTGACGCTGGTCACGGTCTATTCCTGTGTAATTTCCGGATTGCTGGCCTGGCGTGACGGTTACTTTTCCTGGGGACCCTGGCTTATCCTCACCTTTGGGCTTTTCCTCGCGCATGGCACCAACAACTTACTCAATGATTACACCGACTACTCACGCGGTCTCGATCAGGGGAACTACTTCCGCACGCAATACGGAGTCCATCCCCTGGTACAGGGTTTCTTTTCCAAACCGCAACAGCTCAGGTGGTTCTTTGTCAGTGGCGTGTTAGCAACCCTGGCCGGGATCTGGGCATTGGTAACCACCGGTTTCAATCCCGTGGTGATTGCCCTGTTCCTCTTCGGGGCTGTCGTCCTTCTTCTCTATACTTACCCCTTCAAATACTGGGGAATCGGTGAACTGTCTATCTTCCTGATCTGGGGACCGATCATGATCGGTGGTGTTTATTTCGTGCTTGCCCTGGTGAGTGGTAGCGAAATCGTAATATCCAATGTGTGGAACGCGGTGCTGGCCGGTGTTCCATATGGGTTGGGCGTGATGAGCATCAACATGGCCAAGCACATCGATAAACTTGATGATGATAAAGAGCGTGGCGTTGGCACCTTCCCTGTTCGCGTGGGAGAGGCATTCGCTCGTCGTACCGACCAGTTTGCGATCGTAATGATCTACGTTGTGATTGCATATCTTGTCTTCGTGCCACGTTACTTTACCCCTGTTCTCTTGATTGTATTCTTTGCGGTCAAGCACGCCTGGACAGCCATCAAGATGTTGAATAATCCTAAACCGGCCCAACCTCCCGAAAACTGGCCCGGGTGGCCTACCTGGTTTTCGGCCTTTGCATTCAATCACAACCGCCAGTTTGGAGGCTACCTGATCCTTGGCCTGATCCTGGATGCATTGTTGCGTGTGTTTTTCCCCGGTTTCTGGCCTATTCAATAGCTCAAATCAAGTTCTTCGATTTCCAGCCATGCGGGTTCGGTGTTCTCCAGGACGCCGAACCCGATTTTTCCTTCGGGGGTAAAGGATGCGTACTGGTTGTCAATCCAGGCAACCAGTCCTAGCGGCGGATGCGGACACACAGACGTTTCCAGCACAAGCGTATCATCCACCCAGAATGCGGAGCGCTTCGGACTCCACTCGAACCTGTACCCGTGCCATTCGGTCACGTCCATCTCCAAGCGGGCTCCATCTTCCTCGACAATTTCGCTCATTATCCTGCGCGCCTTCTTCCGCGAAAAAGGGAATATTGCGCCCAGGCGGAGCAACGGGAGTAACGGGAAAACCGGTGAACGGAAGGCTTGCGCAAGAAATCCATTCCCTGGTTTGTCGGAGAAGGATAGATAATTCTCTTCCGAAGCATGAAAGAACCAGATCGCGTTCGGCAGGGCCGGCAGTCGAAAGGGATTTCCACCGAACCCGATGGACAATCCAAACGGATCGTTCCACAGCCCGAAGCCCCATGTTCCGGGGATGGAATCTGCTGAGGCTCTGGCGCGCAGGCTCAGGCTGAGGGAGGGGCGCTGGGGGAAGTCTTTTCGTGTCGACTTCGCGTAATCATCAAGTTGCGCCACACGGTAGTTCCGGTCATCACCATCCGGAATGTTTAGCCGGTACCCGTTTGCGGTAGTCTGCACAGTTGCGCCGGGCGTCTGTCGTGTGTTGAACTCCAGTGTCATAGTTGCCTCCGGTTGACGAGCCAAACCCCAAACAGGATGATCGCGCCGCCGAGCAGGGCCGCCCAGGTGACCTGTTCGGTCAGGATAAATGCGGCCACGATGACGGCTACAGGCGGCTCCAGGTAGAGGAACGCGCCCAGTTGGCCGGTGGGCAGGGCTTGTAGCGCATCATACCAGGCGATATAGGCCAGGCCGGAGCAGAACACCCCCAGAAAGGCTACGCCCATCCAGCCATTGAGGGTCAGTTTCGGGATTTCACGCGGACCTGGGCCGCTCACGAACAGGATGCTGGAGAATAACCAGCCGAATGTCATCACATAGAACATCATACGCGTGGCTGGATGTTCTTTCAAACCGCGTCGTGAAAGGGCCGAAAAGACAGCCCAGTTGACAGAACTGATC
>JBAVJG010000601.1:0-3818 GCA_049687655.1 Anaerolineales bacterium
CCCTGGCTTTGTGGATCATGGCCTCAGCGCGTTATTTCGTTTTCTAAAAATTTATTGATTTTCGTCCTGCCCGCAACGTAGCGTAAACCTGCCCAGCCGTCTCGCACCGGCATGCTTACGGCACGAACGGTGATTGGGATCGAAGGACTCTTTTGCAAAAACGCTTCGACTACGGTGCACACCTTCCTTGCGTCTGGTGCAAGGGAAAATCGCACCTCCGCTCACCTGTGCCGCACAACAGGTGCAGACAGCGAGGAAAGATTTTTTAAAAAGTTTCAATTACTTCTAAAACGAGGAGAGACAGGCTTCTAGAAAGATATCGGCGATTAAAGCCACGCTACAAAGCACCTGTCTTGTCAATCGTTGCCTTGAAACTGCCTGTTTTGGGGTCAACATGTCCGTCAGCCGGATTGTGTTGGCGGAAGTTGGATAGGTTTTACTGTCAGCTTCGACCGCGGCTCTTTAAAAGGGAGCAGGCCCATCGTTTTCGGATACGGGGGAACACAACCCAAGGATAGGATAGGTTCTGGGCGTCTATATCGTCTCAACAGCAAGGAGGTTTAACGCTAGAGTGCCGCTCCCCTTGCGGCACTCTGCGACCAATGATTCATTCCCCATAATCTATCCTCATGACGTGAAAATAGCAAAAAGGTTACTTGAAAATCCGGTACTTTCAAAATTAATTGAACCTACGTAGTTCGCAAAAGGTTACCGAAAATAAGGGGTTCTCTCATTTGCTGCGTAAGTCCTGATTAAATCAAAACGCAAACATGAAAATGAGGAGCGCATTTGCGCTCCTCGAAACATCTTCGGATTATTTGTCTTTCCTTATTCGGCCACGGGTGGCGCAAGTTTACCAGGGTGACCGCCGGGGCCAAATCCAAAGCCCGGTCCATCCAGGAAGCCTTTATCGAGGCCTTCCAGCAGCCAGTCGGCTTTTTCCTGGGTCATCGTGCCGTCTTCTACGGCTTGCGCAATACGCTCGCGCATACTTTCTGCACGGACAGCGTTCAGCGCGTCCTTGATCTCTTGCAAGTCCACACCGGCTTCATCGGCCAGGTCCTGCAAAGTTTGGCCGCCTTCCAGCGCAGCGGACAGCTCGTCCGTGTTCATGTCCAGCACACCCGCAACAACGTCCAGGGCTGCTCCGTCCAAGCCGCGCCCGCCGTGTGGACCGCCAGGGCCGTTGGGTCCGCGCTCACCGAAGGGCAAGGGGGGAGTGTTATCGTCCGCATACGCAGTCGTCGTTCCATAGACACCGACCGCCAGCAACGCGATCACCAGTGCTCCGATAGCCCATTTGAATTTCTTGTTCATATTTACGTTCTCCTTTCTACTAAAGATTTAGGTTGTGCCTCCAACCTGCATCTATCATAAAAGGGAGGTGTTATGTGGATGTCAACGACTTATGTGCAAATTGTGTAGATGGTTCTATAATCGAAAGCAGGTATACTTTGACTATTCTTACACAGGAGAAGAATATGCCGTCAGTGATCGATCCCCAAACCATCCACGTGGATGAACTGCCCCCTATTTGGTCGCCCGTACAATGGGAACTGACCGAGGAAGAGCGCGTCGAAGCCCTCGATGAGCAGGCCACCGCTTCCCTGCTGTGGAGCATGGACGCGCCAGAAGCCATCCTGCGCCTGCTACTGAACGAGACGGAGATTCAGCGCCTGTACCAGGCACCCGAAGTGTACGACACCGAAGAACAGGGAGAATGGGACGAGAAGATCCTGACCTTTGGTCCTTACCGCGCTATGAAGCTGGTTGAAGTCGAACGAGAACCCGAATACCTGCGGCTGGTCTACAATTGTGGTGACCTGGGTTACTGGGAATTTATGATCGAACCGGAAAAGGTTACCATCGAACGGATTTAGCGGAATCAACTACTAAAAAAGGAAATATCATGTCCAATCCAATCCCCCGCTCCAAAGTAAAACAGAATCAGACCTGGAATGCTGAAAGCGTGTTCGACTCTCCTGCTGGATTTGAGACTGAAGCCAAGAGCATCCTTAAAAGTATGCCAGCTATCAAGAAGTTTCAAGGACATCTTGGCGATGGTCCCGATACCTTTATCAAGGCCATGAAAGCCATAGACAAATTGTCAAGGCGAGCTACCAAAGTGCAGGTGTATGCGACCATGTCCAGTTCAGTGGATGCCACCGATCAAAGCGGCGCGGCCATGAATGGAAAAGCCATGAGCGTCATCGCGCAAGTCAACGCGGCCATATCTTTTATCGAGCCGGAACTCTTATCCATCGGTGAAACCAAATTACGGAAGTGGCTCAAAGATGACCCGCGTATGGAAGTGTACGAGCACTTCATCAATGACCTTTTCCGCAAACAGGCACATGTCCGCAACGCGGAAGTGGAAGAATTGTTAGGTATGCTGCGCGATCCGTTCAGCAACACGCGCAACACCGCCGGCATGCTGGCAAACGCCGACTTCAAATTCAAGCCTGCCAAAGACAGCAAGGGTAAAAAAGTGCAGGTGACCCAGAGCACACTGCTTGCCATCCTCCGCAGACCTGATCGCAAAGCCCGTAAATCAGCCTGGGAGAATTACCACGATAAATACCTCCAGTACAAAAACACCCTTGCAAGTAATCTTGCCACTTCTATCAAACAGAATGTCTTCAATATGCGGACGCGCAATTTTTCGTCCTCGCTGGAGGCCACCCTCTTTGACGGGGATGTCCCGGTCGAGATGTTCCACAACTTGCTCGATATCTTCAAGAAAAACCTGCCCATGTGGCACCGTTATTGGAAGATTCGCCGCCGGGCTTTGGGGGTGAAAACCTTGCATCCCTATGACGTGGTGGCGCCGCTCACCAGTAAAAAGCAGAATATCTCCTATAAGAAAGCCGTCGACTGGATCTGTAAGGGCCTTGCGCCGATGGGGGATGAATACGTCAATGTGATGCGCCAGGGCTGTCTGGGTGACCGCTGGGTAGACTGGCCACCCAATGCGGGCAAAAGGCAGGGCGCCTTCTCCACAAGGGTTCCGAAGGATACGCTTCCATTTATCATGATGAGCTATACCGATGACATTGGCAGCATGAGCACACTGGCTCACGAACTCGGTCACGCCATGCACGCCTATTATGCCAGCCGTGCACAGCCGATGATCTACTACACCTATCCATCCATCATTGCCGAGACCGCTTCGAACTTCAACCAGGCTATGACCCGCGCCTACCTGCTTGAATCCAACCCGAGCAAATCTTTCCAGATTGGCCTGCTCGAAGAAGCCATGAGCAACTACTATCGCTATTTCTTTATCATGCCCACGCTGGCGCGCTTCGAGTTCGAGACCCACCAGCGCATCGAAAACGGAGAGTCCCTGACAGCGGAGGGGATGACCGAGCTTATGGCCGATCTTTTCAGCGAGGGCTTCGGCGGACAGATGAAACTCGACCGCGAACGGGTCGGCATTACCTGGGGAACCTTCACCACCCACCTCTACATTGACTACTATTCGTTCCAGTATGCGATCGGCATCTCAGCCGCCAACGCAATTGCGAAACGCATTCTCGACGGCGCGCCGGGTGCGGCGGACGATCACATGGAATTCCTCAAGGCCGGTTCATCCAAACCGCCGATGGAGGTTTTCAAACTCGCGGGCGTCTCTATGACCAGCACTGAGCCTATTGAGAGTGCCTTTGCAGTCCTGAGTGAATACATAGATCGCCTGGATGAATTGACGAGCAAATGATGTTGGTTAATTAGAAGTTACACAGTTCAAAAAAGTACCGAAAATAAGGTGGGGCGGCTACGCATACCCCACCTTATTTTCGGTCTCTTCCAATTTATCT
>JBAVJG010000602.1:0-1737 GCA_049687655.1 Anaerolineales bacterium
CGCTTTACGCTTCCAGCAGTTCTTTGGCTTTCTTCTGCTGCTTGCCGCGCGCTTCGGTGTTCAGAATGCGCTTGCGGATGCGGAAATTCTCCGGCGTTACTTCCAGCAACTCGTCATCAGCCAGATATTCGATAGCCTCGTCCAGGCTCATCTGGCGCGGCGGCGACAGGCGGATTTCCATATCACCACGCGCGGCGCGCATGTTGGTCAGATGCTTCTTCTTGCATACGTTCACGGCAATATCTTCGGAGCGCGTATTCTCACCCACCACCATGCCTTCGTACACTTCCGTCCCAGGGCCGATGAACAGTACGCCCCGTTCTTCTACACTCTTCAATGCATACGTTGTAGAGGTGCCCATTTCCCAAGCTACCAGCGATCCGCTGGAGCGTGAAGCCATCGGCCCGGCCATTTCATCATACCCGTGGAAGATGGCATTCATAACGCCCATGCCGCGTGTTGACGTCAGGAACTGGTAGCGGAAGCCGAGCAAGCCACGCGTTGGAACGACATAAATCAAGCGCGTCGTTCCCTGTCCCGTGTCCTGCATGTCCATCATCTGGCCTCGTCTGCTCCCCAGCATCTCCACCACCACTCCGACCGTATCCGAGCTGGTCTCGATATGGACTTCTTCGTACGGTTCCAACAACGTTTCACCGTCTGCGGCCTTGTGGAAGATGACTTCCGGACGTGAGACCTGGAATTCATAGCCTTCGCGGCGCATGGTTTCGATCAGGATGCCCAGGTGCAGTTCGCCGCGCCCGCTGACCAGGAAATTCTCAGCCGAATCGGTGTCTTCCACGCGCAGAGCCACGTTAGAGCGCAGTTCTTCGTACAGACGCTCACGCAGGCGGCGGGAGGTGCTCCACTTACCTTCGCGCCCGGTAAAGGGCGAGGTATTGACCCCAAACGTCATGCGGACAGTCGGTTCTTCCACTTTGATAACCGGCAGGGGGACCGGGTTTTCCGGGTCGGCCAGAGTTTCGCCGATTCCGATGCCTTCCAGCCCGCCCAGAGAGACGATGTCGCCGGCGGAGGCTTCTTCTACTTCGATGTTTTCCAGTCCCTGGAACTCATACAGATATTGGGCTTTTTCGGGCAGGTTCTCGCCTTTTACCGTTAAGCGCGCCAGGGATTGCCCGGCTTTGATCTTGCCTGCAAAGACGCGCCCCACGGCGGTCACGCCGCGGTATTCGTTGTAACCCAGGGTGGTAACCAGCAATTGCAGCGGGGCGTCCGCATCGACTTTCGGAGCCGGGATATGGCGCAGAATCGTATCAAATAACGGTTGCAGGTCGGGGCTTAAGTCAGGAGTCGTGCCGGCCTGTCCCGTAGTGGCTTTGGCGTAGATGACCGGGAAGTCCGCTTGCTCGTCGCTGGCGCCCAGTTCGATAAACAAGTCAAAGGTCTCGTTGAGCACGCGGGCGGGCTCGGCGTTCTTGCGGTCAACTTTGTTGATGACCACCAGGGCCTTGTGTCCGCGCTCGAGGGCTTTCTTGAGCACGAAGCGGGTCTGCGGCATGGGGCCTTCGGCCGCATCCACCAGCAGCAGCACGCCATCCACCATGTTCATAATGCGCTCGACCTCACCGCCAAAATCAGCGTGACCGGGCGTATCGACGATGTTGATCTTGACCACCTCCCCGTTCTCGTCGGGGATGTGGATGGCGGTGTTCTTGGACAGGATGGTGATGCCGCGCTCACGTTCGAGGTCGTTCGAGTCCATCACGCGCTCAG
>JBAVJG010000603.1:0-3247 GCA_049687655.1 Anaerolineales bacterium
GCGGTCTCGTTCTTCGAGGTGTCGGTCCAGGTAATGGTGTACTGCCGGTTTCCTCCATTGCCAGAAGCAACAAATGTTACATCGGTTGGTTCCTTGGGGGCCACGCCAACCACCTGCGCGTGCATCATGTCCATCTCTTCGTGGCTGAGGATGTGGCAGTGGTAGACGTACTCCCAACCGAAGATGACGAAGTGGTTCAGGATATCGACCGGCTCGCCGTCGGGGTTGAAGGCCAGAAGCGGCAGCCCCATTGCCTCACGTTGCGTCGTGTTGGCGCCCATCAGGTACTCGCCCTCAGGCATCGAGGGATCGAGCAGACGGATGCTGTTCGGCAGGCCGCCCCATACTTCGGGGATGTGCGGGATGATCGGACGCATCGCAACAATGGTGTCCTCCAGCGGGCTGACTCGTACGGTATCCTTCCAGCCGAGTTCGTTGGCCTCTGGCTTGCGGACGATTCCGTCCCAGCCGACCCGGTTGAGCAGCTGCACATCGTACAGGTGGAAGTGGATCGGGTGTGTGTCCACGCCGTTGTGGGTGAACTTCCAGATCTGCGTGCCATCATCTGTCGTGGCCAAGGGTGTTACTTCCACACCGGGTGGCAGTTCGATTCCATCCAGGATTTCATCTGGCGGGTAGGTGTAGCCGTGCAGGATCATATTCTGCAGGCCAGCCTGGGCGTTGGGTGTCTCCACCCCCAGGAAGCCGCTCATACGCCCGTACTCAAGTTCGAAGGCTTCGCCCATCTCGTCCTGGATCATCTTGGGCTTGAGGTTCATGGTGAGTGCTACGCCCGCCTCATTGCGGAAAGTGAGCGAGGTGTCGTAGATCTGCACCAGGCCTTCACCGCCGGTGAAAGAAGTGCCCAGGGCTTGGTTATATTCGCCCTGCCCGACGATGATCGGGTTCTGTCCACTCTCAAACACACCGGAGCCATCAGTCTGGTGAGCAAAAGCGTTCTCGAGCGCGCCCAGGTTGAAGGCCGGCGCAGGAGCAGCAGCTGCCACCTTGATCTGCATGATGGTGCGGACGTTAGGGCCGTAGCCGGGTAAGGTGGAAGGTGCACCACCGGTATCTCGGTAATCGCCGTTGCCAGTGTAGTAGTCGTAGCGTGGGTCACGGGCTGGGAAGGCGGCCGGGGCGTCATTGTACAGGATCAGTGTCTGGCCGGCGAACTGCGAGAAATCAACGATGACGTCATGTCGTTCGGCCGGGGCGGTCAGCAGCGAGTGCTGGTCCACGTTGCCGGCATTGAACACGGTCGGGTCGTTGACCCAGGTGGTCGGGTGGGCCGGGATGACAACCGGGGAAGGCAGGAAACCGCCCTCGGTACCGATCTCGATCCACTCGGGTCCCTCGGTGCCTGTAACGGGGGTGGGGAACACGGTCCCGTCGGTCAAGGCAGCTGCCACTTCGTCGGGGTTCAGCATGACTTCGGTGCAGGCCACGTCAGTAGATTCAGGCGCGGGGTTGGGATTGTTTGCATCGCACAAGACGCCATTGGCATCGATCGCCTGATACAGTGACAGGTTGAAGAAACGATCGTTAGCTGCATTGAGGATACGGAAGCGGTAAGCTTTCGGATCTACAGTCAGAGTAGGATAAGCCGTACCGTTGATTACGGGTGTATCGTTGAACGACTCCATACCCATCGAGTTGTAGGGGACGCCAGGCATCAGAGGAGGTTCACACCAGCCGAGATCGGGGTCGCAAGCCGGATCGTAGTAGAGGTTGTCAACCGGCCCGTAGGTGATATTGTTTGTGGGCGGCCAGAACCAGGGGCCATAGGCCCAGCGGCCAAACTCGTTGACGCCGGAGGCGTCGCCCGGATTCTGCGCCGGGGAGTAGACGTGTGGTACCCACAGGCTGCCCTCGCCGCCCCAGCGGGCGGTGTCCCAGGTCTCGTCCTGTTGCAGCAATTGCGCATCGTTCGGCACAAAAGTCTTGTCCTGGACGACTAGCGGGATGGTAGCTTCGGGTCCGGGGATAATTCCGCCGTCGATCAGCGCCTGTTCAGTTGCGTCCTGGATGATATAGGGCGCTGCTTCACCAGCGTAGACGTTCAGGCGGGTGATGCCCCAGGCATGGTCGTGGTAGAACATCAAGCGGGCGCTCTGCTGGTTGGTGTAGAAGAAGGTCATTTCGCCGTCGTTCGGGTTGCCGCTGTCGCCCATGTCCGGCACGGGCTGCACGCTGACGCCCTGCGGGTAAGCGGTATTCTCACCGGCAGGCGTGATCCACTGGTGCGGAGTGCCGTCTGAAATCCAGGGTGAGATGCCGCCGTGCAGGTGCAGGGTGGCGCGGTTGTCGGCATAGCACAGGCCCTGCGCAACCATCATGGCCTTGTCAGGGCCGCTGCACATCGGGTTAAGCGGGTCTATCTGCGTCGGGTCCATCATTTCGTGACCGGTAGCGGTCATACCCGAGCCCATTACCGTAGAGTCGACCGGGATGAACAGGTTGCCGTCCATGCCGGTAGGCAGCAGGTTGCGGAACAGGATGCGAACGGGCCGGTCTTTCTGTGCAACAATGGCTGGGCCTAAGTAGTTCGTCTCACCACCAGCCTGGCGATAGCCGCGCAAGGTGGTGGTGGGCAAATCTTCGTGCATCTGCTCGGTGTACTCTACCAGCTCAATGATGTAGTAGTCTGAGCCGGGGTAGGTGATTGTATCGGGAACAGCCACCGGGATGTACTGGCCGAGGTTGTTTGCAGCATCAGGACCCAGGCCGGGTAATTCATTGACAAACTTCTTCATGCCGCCCACAATCACGGTATTCTGACCTGAGAGGTCGATCACCTGCGCGCCGAAGGAATAGGTGCGCGCCTGGGGGAAGACCGGGTATTCGGCGCTGCCGAGTACGATGTTCGAATCTTGCAGTGGCTGGATAGCGGGATAATGGAGAACATCATCGCCCGCGCCCGTATCAACGGGAATGCCCTGGCCGAAGAATGCGAGCATATCGCCTGCCTGGACTGCAAAATTTGCCACCGGGAAGGTAGCAGTATCGCTCTCACCTGGCACCCCAAGTTCAGGTACGGTGAGCAGACCACTGTCAAAGATGACTGTGAACTCGTTGGCAACACCGGTTGGCCGCAGCACGTAGGCGTGGAACACGTTGCCTGCTGAGGCGAATGAACTCGCCCCGGGAGCAGCCTGGTTCCAGGTCTGGAAGGATTGGACCATCCCATCCGGCAACGGGGTTGGGTTGACCACGAAGACTGGAGCCAATTCGCCCACACCAACTG
>JBAVJG010000604.1:0-6300 GCA_049687655.1 Anaerolineales bacterium
GCTGACGCTCAGCGGCGATCAGCGCATCGTTCCCGTCATATTGGACATGCTTGACGACCCGGAGCGGGAAGTCCAAAAGCAGGCTATCCGTTCGCTGGGGCAATTAGGTGACGAGCGCGCCCTGCCCGCGCTGCAAGCCATTACCATCGACCGCCGCGATGTGGAGATGTACAAGCTGGCGCGGGGTGCGATTGAAGAATTGGGTAAAGCATGAATGAAAATTCAGTTGATTCCAGAATTAAGTAGAGAGAAATTTACACAACCGAATTTAATAAAGATTTGGACATACCCAACTTGTAGAATAAGGGCATGAAAACTATAAGACGCATCAGAATTGGTGAGTTTGATCTCTTCAAACAAATCAGGCTCAGGGCCTTAAAAGAAGCGCCCTACGCTTTTTCGTCAACTTACGAATCAGCCCTACAGAGGAGCGAGGAAAGTTGGCGCGAACAAGCAGAAAATTCCGCGCAAGGCTCCGACCGAGCAACCTTCATCGCTTTCTCAGATGATGCGCCTGTTGGAATTGCAGCGCTCTACCGAGTCGAAAACCAGACTAATGTTGGAGCAATGTTACAAGTGTGGGTTGCCCCGGAACACAGGGGTACAGGTGTTGCACGAGATTTAATAGATGCCATCTTTGAGTGGGCCGGTGAAAACAACTTCCGAATGATCCTATCCAGAATCAGAGATGGAAATATACGAGCACAAAAGTTTTATACCAAGTATGGTTTTTCGAATAGTGATGAGTTTTCTTCGTCTGATTTTGATGGTGTCTGTTTGGTAAAAGAAGTGCTGTAAATGTTTTTATACGGAGAATAAATGTGAAATTCGCAAAAATTGGGGCCGTTTTCTATATCATCTGGGGCCTGCTGCATATCGTCGCAGCGGCTCAGGGCTTTCAACTTGGAGCCAGCCTTGAACCCGGCCTGGTGCAGGGGAAAATCAACCAGGGCGCCTGGGACTTGCTGTTCATCGCGCTGGCTGGCATGTCGATTGCAGTCATCTACAATTGGAAGAATAGTCGCCTGGGATACTGGCTCAATCTTTTGATCGTCAGTATCGCCGATATCGGCTTCATCATCTTTGTCCTGCTTCCCGGCCATGTGGATTTTTTCCCTGGGATTTTAGGTCCAGTTTTCTGGATCTCCGCGGCGAGCTTTTCCACGCTAGGCATACAATCAGAGGAGACAAGCTCAGTCCTGTGAACCTTATCACACACTCTGATATTTCGAAGCCAAAACGTCATCCAGAATCGTTGTCACACTCGGTTCCAGAAGGTGTCCTTCGAATGCCGCCGGTGAGTTGCGCTGTTCCTCCGGCACGGCAAGATAGAACGAAATAATCGATTCCATCGGCAAGGCCAGCATAGCGTTCGCCCTTCCTTTCCCCCCACTGCGGGCATCCTCCCGAGCAAGTTCTGCAAGGTTGTGGTTCGGGTAGCGTTGGCTGTTCGAAGTTATCGCTTTCGCCAGAGCGAGATCTGTGATGCGTACCTCGAACACCCGGTAAACTCTGACGGTCGGTTGGCGTTCGGCGTGAATATTCTCGGTGGGAGCAGGATTATTTTCCAGAACAGTCCATAATGGGCTGCATTGATATTGATTCTGACTCAGGCCGGTCCCCAGGGCATCGCCGAATTCTTCGGCCAGTTCCCGGTCTGGACCAGATTCGAGCACGGTTCCATCCGGACTGTCAAACTGCTCCAGGCAAAAATCCCGGACCGCGTCCCAGGCAGCAGGCCGGATGAAGATGCGGAAATCCATCTCGGAGCGGGATCGCTGGCTGTCAAAGTGAAAGTCGCCGATACGTTTAGATAGCGGGAGCAGGTCATTGATCCGCAAGGCACCGCCGAATGGTTGCGCTTTGACGGTCACTCGCCCTTCAGCGGGGAGCAAAGTCGCTTTTCGTTCCAATCCAAGAAGGGTATGTCCATCGTCTGGATTGCTAAAAACAACCCTGACCAGTGAAGCCACACTGACACGCAAACTCAACTCGTCTGTTGGGCCAACGCCGATTGCTTGCTCTTCATCCACAGGATCAAACCACTGTCGAGAGATAGGCCAGCGCTTCTTCTACATCCATAGCCTGCCCTTGTTCCCAGAGTTTCTCGAACTCATCCCCAAGCGTCGCCCTCATGCTCTCACGAGCATGCTCGATTTCCACCCGATCAGCAGGCCACCAGGCACCACCGATGGCCTTCAACTGACTTTCAGCAGCGGCCAGCAACGGAACAGCCCAGGAATGCTCCCCCTGCTCCACCGCCAGACCAGCCAACCCTGCCAGGCATTCAGCGATGCCGCGCTGATTGCCCAGCACCTTAAAATCACTCAGGCTCTCCTGGAATAGGGCTCGGGCTTCCTCAAATTCTCCCTTATGCATGGCGATGTAGCCGAGCGTATGTACCAGACGGGCCTGGTCACCAACGGCGTCGGCCTGTTTATACAACTTCTCGGTCTGGCGGTAATAGCTCTCCGCTTTGTCATAATCACCTTTTACCCGGGATACCTCCCCGTAGTTGTTCAGTGTAAAGGCCATATTCCAAAGATCGTTGCTGTCTTTCATGAGAGGCAAAGCCATATCCAGCCATTTGAGGGCCTGATCGGCATCGCCCAGCCCCAGAGATGCATTGGCAAGGTGAACCAGCGCGGTGCCCTTCATCCAGGATTGATTTTGCTGGTCGAAGAGCTCTCCCGCATCAACTAAATGTGAGAAGGCTTCTTTGTCCTTGCCCTGGTTGATCAAGGTGACACCAATACCGAGTTTGGCCATAGAAAGGCCAACATCAAAGTTCAACTGGGTACTCATCTCTACCGCCGCCAGGGCGTGTTCGGCGGCAACGTTAAGATCACTAGACCACATCGCTAACATGGCGCGCCCGACCAAAGCCAAAGCACGCAAAGGGGAAAGACCCATTCCAGTTGTGGCTGCCATAATCTGTTTCGTCCATTCAACCCCCTCTTGCAGGTGGCCGTAGCGAAACCAGAACCAGAGCAGCGGCTCCATCATAACAACTGCAGCAGGGATGCTCTCCTCGTGGCCCATAGCCCATGCGAGCGCCGCCCGGTAATTGTCATGTTCTTCTCTCAGGCGCTGCAACCAGATCATGGATTGAGAGCCATAGACGTCAGCACTTTGAGCAAGTTGGGTGAAATAATCACAATGAGCCATTTGCATCTCAGCCGTGATGCCAGCCTCTTCTAATTTTTCAAGGGCATAATCACGGATAGTCTGGAGCATATCAAAGCGCGGCTCGTCACTGACCGATTCAACCTGTCGTAATAGACTGCTAATCAGCAGGGTTTCGATGCCCGAAAAGATATCCATTTCTTCATCAGGGTTACAGACACCCTCAGCAGCTTCCAGGGTAAACCCGCCAGAGAAGATTCCGAGCCGGATAAAGAGGTTTTGCGCTTCTGGCTCGAGCAGTTCATAGCTCCAGTCGATTGTGCGGCGCAAAGTTTGCTGGCGGTCAGGTAAATCCTTGGCCTTTGCAACCAACAGTTTTAAGCTCTGATCCAATCGCTTCAGCAGGGCCTGTGGCTGCAGCATCTTGATACGGGCCGCGGCAATCTCGATCGCTAAGGGCAGACCGTCCAGACGGCGGCAGATTTCAACCACTGCAAGACAATTTTCATCTGTAATTTCAAAATTCGGCTGGACGCTCTGGGCTTGCTGCCTGAACAAAGCCACGGCTTCATTTGCAAGGACATCCGTCCGAGATCGGCAGTTGCCCAGGGGTAATGCCAACGGGGAAATTGGGTATTCGTGTTCCCCGCGCAACTGTAAAGGGATGCGACTTGTAACCAGGGCCTTGATTCCCGGCGCGGCAGCCATCAAATCAGCCACCACAGTTGCCGCATCAATGATCTGTTCGAAATTGTCGAATAACAGGAGTGTGTGTTTGTCGGCCAGATAATCTTTCAATTTTTCCAGTGGTGGTCTACCGCCACCTTCTCGCATCCCAACGGTATGGGCCACAGTGGTCGCAACCAGCGCCGGGTCACGGATCGCCGCCAAGTCAACGAAATAAACTCCATCTGGAAAGTGATCCAGCAAAGTACGGCCAATCTCCAGTTCAATGCGAGTTTTACCCGTCCCGCCGGGACCCGTCAGAGTGATAAGGCGAACATCTGGGCGAAGTAACATTTCTGTGATTTCTGTCACCTCGCTCCCTCGCCCGACAAATTTAGTTGGCGGGATGGGTAGATTATGTGGCGTGCCTATTGATGGAGAACCTGGGGCGGATTGGATCCTGGCACTGGCATCGTACTGGCTTTCATCATAAAGCTGCCGGGCTTCCTCCGGCATCGACAGAGCGTACAGTATTGCATATCTCTTCAAGTTGGCAGCCGCATAAATCAACCCGGCCAACCGCTGCTCATCGGGTTGACCCGCTTTATGACAATAACTTAACCCGGCTGCCACTCCCGCCAACCAGTACTGTCCCCACAGATCGTCTTGCAAACTGGGATGCTCCTGACGAACCCACTGCTCGAAAGCTCTGCGGCTGGCACCGATGACAGCGCTGGAGCCAACCATTTCAATAGGGACCCGGTCAGGATCGAGAATGTCCTTTTCACCCAGCTGAGAGATTAAATCCACATATTGGGAAAACCCACCCTGAGATATTCCCAGGAGGAGATAAGAGATTTCCAGATACCGTAAATCATACAGAAGCGGCATTCCCTCTTTGAAGAGGGCAAAATCGATCAGATAATATCCCTCCAAATCGTCCTTATCCTTTGAGAATTTGACCAGGATGTTATTGGTGTTCAAATCCCCGTGCTGTAAGCCAAAGAGGGCATCTACCGGTCGAATGGAACCCCAGGGCTCTTCAGTACGCGCATATCGTAAGGGATTAGGAAACACGTTGCCTCGGAGCAAGAAACCGGCGCTATCCGGATCGACCCGGCAGGCAGTATGCATAAATTGTTCGGTAGGTCTACCCGGATCAAGGCGAAAGCCCAGCCATTTCTTCAAGAGCGTTTGCGGGTGGATCGCCTGCTCGAAGGCTGGCTCGGCGTTCCACTCGCTTAGGAAATATCTATGAGTGGCCGTAACAATCTTTTCGAGTTGGTTCTGCTGCTTATACTTGGAAAGCGTCCGATAATCACGCAGGGATTGACCGGCGATGGCGTAAAAAATCGCGATTGACTCTTCACTATCCACGCGGTCGAAGTGGATTTCAGGAATGTGATGGGATGCAAAATCTGATGGTGAGAGGCTGCGTGCCAGGTTGTGACGCACGACTTCGTCGGAACGCGTCTTTTTTCCCTTGCGATCCAACTTGAGAATAAAATGCTCTACCCGCGGAGAGTCCTGATGAGCGACGCTCACCAGATAAACCATAGCTCCAGACCAGCCGCCAACCATTTCCTGCAAGGGTGTAATGTGAATGCGATGTTGTTCCTGTGCCAGTTGGATGACGTGCTGATACTCTTCCGGTAAGGATTGAAAACCACTTGCCAGTTTAGACATTACGCTCCCTTATGAAGAATACCAATAATTTGAAAAAGTATAAGCGAAAATACTCGCCTGTCAAATAAATATAACATTTACGTCATCTATAAACTTCATAAATTTCGTCACTGGTTGTATAATCAGAAAATGATTGTCAAATTATTCTGTAATTAAGGAGCTACTATGAACATCCTTATGATTACCCTTCGTCTTCTTCACATCATTGCCGGTGTATTCTGGGTCGGCGCAGGTCTGGTCATGTTCTTCTTTATCGGTCCAACACTGGGCGCTACTGCCGATGCAGGCCAAAAGTTTGCCCAGCACCTGATGCTCAGGACTCGCTTCACCGCTATTCTTACCATCTCCGCCATCCTGACCGTGCTGGTGGGTGCTATCCTTTATTGGATCGATTCAGACGGCTTTTCTTCCGCCTGGACACACTCAGGGCCAGGATTAGGCTTCGGACTGGGAGCCGGATTTGGCCTTCTGGGTTTGATATTCGGGATTATGGTTGGCAACAGTAATTCAGCGCTGGCAAAACTGGGATTGCAAATCAAGGGAAAACCTACTCCCGAACAGATGGATCAGATCGGTGCCCTTCGCAAACGTCTGTCTGTGGTTTCCCCACTCAATGCCTATTCACTCCTTATTGCTACGTTATTAATGGCAATCGCACGTTACCTGCGTTTTTAACAAACCTTCATTAAATATAGGACTTACGCACATTGCGAAAAGATACCGAAAATAAGGGGGGCGTGCTTGCGCACGCCCCCCTTATTTTCGGTCTTCCTCCGTATTTTTGCGTAAGTCCTGTTTATCAGGCTATCCTATTTGGCTTTG
>JBAVJG010000605.1:0-1896 GCA_049687655.1 Anaerolineales bacterium
ATATTAAGGTAAACAAGCCAAAAGAGCAAAACGGCGATGGGTAAATTACTTTGCAGTGCCAGCCCTATTAAAATGACACCTCTCAACCCCTGAAATATTGCCGCAACCAGGCCATAGCGCTTTCCTAAAGCTTTACTAACGGGCGTGACAATCATATTCCCCAACACCCCAACTAAAAAGTTGCCTCCCATAATGACGCCAAACCAGACTGTATTTCCCTCGCTGCCACCGAACAGATTGGCAAAGTATGGTTGCCAAAAAGTTTCTAGGCTTACAAGAACCAGTCCACTTGCACTTGTCACCCCCAGCAACAACAAAACTATATTATTTTGCCGGGTTAGAATCGCCGCTGTTTTAATCATGGCGGGAATTTTTCTTAAGCTTTCTAACCAGGTATTTTCATTGGTTGATTTTCGTTCTTCTTTGATCAGGAAGATCACAACTAAGAGCAGAAGGATATAAACCGCTCCAGAGACGGCAATCGGCATTGACAAAGGGGTGAAAATTGCCGTTCCATCTGCGGGAAGATCCTTGAAAAAGCCAGGAATTAAGCTACCAGCTAAAGTGCCCACGCCAAGAGACAATAAGGAATATGTTCCTACTTTGGCAAAGGCAGGTTGTAAATCAATATCCGGATCGGCCACTTTAAGGGCATCCACAAACCAGGCATCCAAAGCTCCAGATGAGAGCGCTCGTCCGACCCCGTTAAGCATAAAGCCAAATAGAAAAACCGGAAAGGTAAAGGCTCCCAAGAGCACAAGCCCTGACAATAAGATAGTGCTATATGCCAATATTGACACTCGTTTTCTTCCAATCGTATCGGCCAGCCCACCCGTAGGTACTTCTAATAATACGATCGTTAATGAATAAAGTCCCATTACGATGCCCACTTGAAATAGGTCGAGGCCGCGAGCTTGAGCAAATAAAACAAGAAGGGCTATAGGGAGGGCTGTTGCCAGCCAAAATAAAGAAATCGCCAAATGATAAATTCGCTGAATATCTTTTACTGTTCGCATTTTCGTCTCCTTCAATATAATTCATATGATGACATTATCATATTATGAATTCATAATATCAGGGTGTTTCACTGTTGTCAATACCCATTTCTAGAATCCGGATAGAGAAACCTACTGATTGGCAAATGAAAACAGTTGCGATTGCCCACAGGTGGAATCAACATCGAGAACAGCACGATCAAAAAATAATGGAAACAGCTTTGGGTGAGGCGCGAAGCGGTTTTTCATCCTAAAAGGAAGCCCCCTCCCTCGTCTGAGAGAAGGGGCTAAAAACTAATGTCAAAAGTCTGACAGCTACTAATCATCCATATGCTTGATGATGGCATCACCGAACTCGGAGCATTTGAGCACGGTGGCGCCATCCATCAAGCGCTCGAAGTCATAAGTGACTGTTTTGGCTTTGACTGCGCCTTTCATACCTTTCAAGATCAGGTCAGCAACTTTGTTCCAGCCCAGATAACGGAACATCATCTCGCCGGAGAGGATGACCGAGCCGGGATTGACCTTATCGAGGTCGGCGTACTTGGGCGCGGTGCCATGTGTGGCTTCGAAGATGGCATGGCCGCTCTCATAGTTGATGTTGGCGCCCGGGGCGATTCCCATCCCGCCGATCTGCGCGGCCAGCGCATCGGACAGGTAGTCGCCGTTCAGGTTCATTGTGGCCAGCACATTGAATTCCTTGGCGCGGGTGATGGTCTGCTGAAAGACGATGTCGGCGATGGTATCGCGAATGCGCAGTTTACTCTTCCATTTGCCGTCGCCGTGGGTATCCCATAACGCCAGCGCTTCTTTGACCTCATCGATGATTTCCTGCTTCTTGTCAGCGGACATCATGTCGAAACCGGGATCGATCATCTTGGCGTTCTCTTCCACCGTTAGA
>JBAVJG010000606.1:0-18304 GCA_049687655.1 Anaerolineales bacterium
GCTGACGCGCTCGTAAATGCTGGTCAATTCCACTTCAAATGATTCAATGGAAGCATGTGGGTTGTTTTTTTCCAGCGCTTGCAGCACTTCTGCCAGAATATCCAGAAGCACAAGCAACCCCTGCCACTGCTTGTCATCCAATAGCGGCGCATCTTTCAGATTGAGACAGCCCTGTTTAAGCGTAACCAGGCAGGCCGCCAGGTTGCCGCTATCCACTGTGGATACGTAACGGGGCGGGAGCGCGGCCAAAGTCTGTGAGTCGTACCAGTTCATAAGATGTCCCCGGTAATGTTCCATCTTATCCATGCTCTCAAAGGTTGAGCGCAGGCGGACTGCCAGTTCCAGTAAACCGATATAGCCCAAATCATAGGCCGACAAGGTAGAAACCAGGAACAGGCCAATGTTGGTTGGCGTGGTGTAGTGCGCCACACTGCCGCGCGGTGACTCTTGAAAATGGTCGGGGGGCAGCCAGTGATCATTGGGGCCGGCAAACTGCTCAAAATATGCCCAGGTGCGGCGCGCCAGACGGCGAACTTGTCTGCGTTGAGTCTCCTTGAGCGGCGTGGGGGTATGTGTCACCGGTAGGCTAATCTGGTAAGCAATTTGCGGAGCAATCATCCAGGCCACCATTACGAGCAGCGCCACCCATAGCGCAGTTGGGTTGAAAATGGCAATCGTGATACCCAGCAGGGCGGTCAAAAACGAAGAAAACCCCATCTCGGCCCAGGTTCCATAACGCGAGTTCAATCTATGAGAACGCGCAGCCCTCGCTACTGTTGTCCATTGCAACATATGTTTGTGAAAGATAAACATGCGGGCAATCGTTACACCGATGGCACTCAAGGCGAGGGTAGCTTCATAGGGCAAAAAAAGCATAGAAAGTACCCAGCGTATGAGCGGAAGACGGATCGGATTGAAAAATTGTTTGAGCGTTAACCGTTCGGTATTATGCTTGCCACCCTGCGCCGTCTGCATCAAGATGGGTAGGATGGATGGCAGAAGCACCAACATAGTCCACACCAGGGGTGAGCCGGGCAGGAGCAGCCAGCCTGCGGCAAGCAATGCCACTACATTGGCGGGCACCAGACTGCGTCGCAGGTTGTCGAAAATTTTCCAACGGTCGATGATTGAAAGGCGGTTGGGTGCCATCCCATTTTTGGTGCGGACGGTGGGGAACAGCCAGGGCAGCAACTGCCAGTCGCCGCGAATCCAGCGGCGCAATCGATGGGCGTAGACCAGGTAACGCGACGGATATTCCTCATAAAGGATGATATCCGTGACCAACGCGGCGCGCCCATGAACCCCTTCAAACAAGTCATGGCTGAGCAGGGTATTCTGGCGCACCTGCCCCGCCAGGCTGCTCTCAAACGCGGCAACATCGTAAATCCCTTTGCCAACGTAACTGCCTTCGCCAAACAAATCCTGATACACATCTGAAACGGCGAAGGAATACAGGTCAAAACCCGCATTCATCGCAAAAATTTGCGAAAAGGGGGAACGGTTAGCGCTGGTTGGCTTGATGTCCACGCGTGGTTGCAGCACGGTATAACCGCCAATCACCGAGCGACCGTCCGGGGCAAATTCGGTCTGGTTAAGCGGGTGTGCCAGGGTGGCGATCAGCCGGTTGGCGCTGCCTTGCGGCAGGGAAGTATCCGCATCCAGCGTGATCACATATTTGACGTCAGCTAAAATGCTGACATCTCCGACCTGGGTGGTGTAAGCTGTTTCACGAAGAACAGCGGGTGAATCAGCCCGCAGGTTCAGCAACAGACGATTGAAATCCGCCAATTTGCCGCGCTTGCGTTCCCAGCCCATCCAGACCCCTTCAGACGGATTCCACTGGCGCAGACGGTGGAATAGATAAAAAGGCGCCGCGCCCGCATACTTATTATTGAGATTCTCGATGCCAGACCTTGCCAGGGTGAGCAGTTCTTTATCATTTGGCATATCTTGGGCCAGGGCATCGCTAAAATCGGTTAGCAGGGCGTAGGTTAGTTGCGGATCAGGGTTGGACAGGTAATAAAGCTCCAACTCTTGCAAAAGATGGTTGAGTTCTTCGGTGTTTTCCAGCAGGCTTGGGACAACCACAATCGTCCCGTTGCCGGGCGGGATGCCCTCCGAAAAATCCATGCGTGGCAGGCTCTTGGGACCAATGCGATGGGTCACAGTCCAGTTCACGAGTATGACGGCAGCTTCTAAAGCCAATCCAAATCCAAGGAAACCGACAATGATGCATTGGGCAAGCGAACCACCAGAAAGCACGGCGTAGGTAAGCAGCCCCAAAACAATCAGCACCGAAAGAATGGCGATGCTCCCCAGATATGTGGTTGTAGGGGCTGCGAGCAGTACATGACGGAGACGAAGGCTTAATCCCGGCTGGTAGCGGATTTTAGCTTCAAGCGTCGGCCGCCCCGCATCCTGTAGATAAAAGCCGATATGTCCCTGCCGCCTTGATGCCTTGCCCCGTCCGCTTTGAGCGAGCCCTACTGCGGCAAGCGCGACTTCCTCTTCATTGAAGGCAGAGTAACGGGCCAGTTCCTCGACAACACTACGGTAACTGTTGCGGGTGTCAAAATCCATGCGAGTATAGATATCCGCGGGATCGTCGCGCAAAATCTGTTCCACCCGGCTGGTCTGCTCAAAAAAGGCTTTCCAATCCGTGGTGGAGAGCAGACGCAGACTTAGGAAACAATTGGCAACAACAATTTCGTTCGACAGCGCCGGAGCAGAAAACTGGCTCGGGATTTCGCGAGGTAGTCCCGGCTCTAACACGGGGCTCAAGCCCTTTGGTACATCTATACCGGTTAGCTCGGCGGCAGCATAGACCAGCCGCTCTAAAATCCCGATGCGCAGCATGCTCGGCAAGGCCCATAATTCCCCAATCGTCAGGGGCGTGAGTTGCTGGTAATCATGCACAAAAGCGGTGATTTGATTCAGGTCAAGCTGGCTCTGGCTATATCCAATCCATTCCCATGCCAGCGCAAAAATGCGCGGGTGTCCTTGCAGGGATGTTCCACCCAGTTTTGGTAACTGGTTAAGAAAGCTGGATGGCAGGTTCTCTGTAATCTGTCGGAATGTCTGTTTAACCACATAAAAATTATCCAGCATCCATTCGCCTGCACGGGAAACTGGTAGATCGTTGGATGGAATGGTTTTGAAGATTGCATTAGCGTTGCGCAAAACCTGTTCCCAGATATTCAGGTATTCCAGCAGGTCAACTATTGGAGGATGGGATACTTCTATTGTGCCCCGTGCAAAGACCGGGATTATCTCATGTGTTTTTGCCAGGTAGCGCGCAAATTCTTTCAGGCGATTGTCTGTATTCGGCTTGGCCGGATTAGAAAGATTATTTTGCAGAGGAGACTGCATATGTTAACGCTCTGCGCGTTCTCTTGATGACGACTCAAACGGCTTTGGCTCTTGTTTGGCAGGCATATCTTGAACGATCAGGAGAGATACTTTTCCATACAAGATGAAATTGCTGACCACACTACCATAGGGCCATTGGTGCTTCCCCGAATAACCATGCGCACTCAGTGTGACCATATCGATTTGTTGCTGCTCCACTATTTGATGCAATGCTGCAGCTGTATGGTCACTGATAATAAGATGAGTTTGAACATCAATGCCTTGCAGATTCGAACGCGACTTCACCTGTTCAAGATAATGCCCGGCTTCTTCTCGATTTCGTGCGACAACACGGTTGGATAAATCGATATCTTCGTGGGCCGGGGGCATCTGACGCGCCATTTCCGGGGTTTGCACCACATGCACAAGGTGAATCGTTGGCTTATGGACATGCGCCAACTGCAAGACAATTGGCAAAACATGTTCTGCACGCTGGGAACCATCCAACGGCACCAGAATGCGCTGGTAAAGATGGGTTTCTGATAATTCACCAGCCAAGACATTCTGTTGATGTGCCCGGACAATGAGTACCGATGTTGGTGCACTCAAAATGGTTTTTTGTGTAATACTGCTGATACCCCATTGCGTCAGGCCATGCCGCCCATGACTGCTCAAAACAATCAATTTCACGCCTTGATTTTGAGCGTATTCTATAATCCCTTCAGGAACCAACCCCTCCAGTATGATTGCGTGTGCCCGAATATTTGATTCGTTAAACCGCTCCCTGGTCTCATCAAGATAAATATTCGCTTTTGTTTTTTGGATTTGCCAGTTAAGTAAATCAAATAATTGCGCGGATACGCCTACCTGGTTCTTTTCCAATATACGGAGCAGTATGATTTCTGCGTCGAAAGAACGAGCGATAGCAACAGCATGAGGCAGAACACATTCGGCCAGTTGAGAACCGTCCAGGGGGACAAGAATAGGATCGAACATGGTTCATTCCTTCAATTTTTTCATACTGTCAAATTTGGTTGGAATATATATTCCAATTCTTATTTCAACTGCGTTGTGCTGGTATTAATGATGATATTGGGTATGGGAGACATCTCGCGTATGCGAGTGGATATAAGAACTGCTGTGGAATGTTACGATATCGGGATTTTGTAACGCACCTGGCAGAAATGAGTCTTCCAACCGTACGCTGTTTAGCCTACCAATATAAGTATACTCCACTTTGTAATTATTGGATGTTTGGGCCCTTAGGCGTCTGCGAATCCTCACAGAAAAGCCGGGAGTGTAAGTAAGTCCCGTATGTAAAATCTCAAATTTGCAGCTTGGAGTAAACTAGGAAAAAGTCACACTCAAGAAGTCTCGGTTGGTTCATTATTCTCTTCGACAAATTCATCTTCTGGTTCAACTACTAACAATTGGCTACAACGTCCGACGTTGATTCCCGCCATTGTCTTTGGAGTTGTCACGGTCACGGCACCATTCTTCATTATGCAACCTGGGTTTGGGCTCGGATTTGCTGCATCAAAGATGTCTAATCCTACGCAGGCAAGGCTTCGTAGTTTGATGAATCATAAAGTGTTTGGCATCGGTCTTTACATTTTTGGATAGTTGGCAGCCTGGTTGCTATAGATGCCTGCCTGATGTGTTATTCGACAGGTATCATAAGTCATTAACTTTGTTGAAGGTTAGATCGCAGATAACCGGGTACCACCCTCAATTTCCACCTCATAACCATAATCTGATTTGTCCGGCGGGGTCCATATCGGATATACGGGTATAAATTTCGCAAAAGAACGTAGGCGGCAAGATCACCTACCAAGTACTATTCTCTTGTTTCCATCAATTAAATTTTTTGCTTATTCTCCGACTGAATGTTTTGTAACCAATTTTTTCATAAAATGAGATTGCACTTGAGTTAAATTCGTAAACATTTAGCTCGATGATATTGTAGGTTCTTCGAGAAAGCGAGCGTCTTGCGGGTCTGTCGGGCATTGAACAACCGACTGGTGAGGTTACTACGCTCCACATAAACAGTGCTCTTGCCTAATAGTTCGATCACTTCGTTCTTCTTGCCGAAGATAATGCGCAGCTTGACACTCTGGAACTTGCCATGCTCATCACGCTGCTTGACCATATTGCAGATATTGCCAATTAGGTTGCGCCTTTTTGCGAGTTGGCGGCCTGCCCCGGCCCCTGTATTCCGGGACCAATCCATAGACGGCGATCATCGCATAGTCAATCCCGCCCCAACCATCCGAAATGGTCGGCGGTGGGCTGTCAGGGTGTCCACGATACTTGAGTGTTTGGAACACTACCATGCTGGCCTGAGTTTCATCCTTGGCAATCCCGCGTGCCACACGCAACCGCGTATCCATGTCCAGTAAGGTTGAACGCCAGAACTACCCACTTTCGACCGTCTGGGCGAGGCATCTGCGTCGATACGGGAGCGGGTGCAGGCTGCGAGAGAACAGCAGAGAGTCCGTTTTGATGGCACGGATGTAGTCTGTCCCGTGCAAGAACCGGGACTATCGCAATTCCGACAAGCCTGTGGCGGAGGTGCGCCAGTTCTGTAAGTTGGTTGAAGCGGGGGACAGTCTGGTGCGCGCAGCGATGAGCCAGTTGAACCTGTCCGCGCGGGGGTATCACCGCGTACTAAAGCTGGCCCGCACGATTGCTGATCTGGCGAGGAGTAATGATATTCATCAGTCCATGCACTTGGCAGAGGCGTTGCAGTATCGTCCGAAGTTGATGTTGGGGTGATAAAGAAAACCAGTCTGTTTTCTTTATCACCATGATCACCATGCGTAAAAGATTGTGTTTGCTGAGCAGCAAAATCCTTCGATAACTTGACCGTTTTATACCAGTCGACGAGGGATGGTTGTATTCCAGGTTTTGGTAAAGACGCGGGTCTTCCCCTCGAAGGCATCCAGTTTGTTGATGACAAAAAACTGTTCTGCATCAGCCGACATAGCGGAGTATGTTTCTATCCGGATATCCCAATCCCCGCGCCGTAAACCAAGTTCCTGTTCAGACTCGATATTGGCCGATAAAGGTTCATCTTCATAAATCGTGAAACGCTCCTCGCTCTTGCCGAACGTCTCCAAATCAAGATCAAGCAAATGGATATGTCCATTATCTGCAATATCGTGGATTTCCTGCTTCTTCTCCCCAATATTGTGGGTGATCGTTCGCACCCGTCTTCCAGGACGAATCTTTTTGTGCCGAATTGATTCTGACTCCACAGGCGGCTCAAAATCAGCAAGTTTGCTGTCGATGTCCTTTGGTTTTCGAATTGGCAATTGAAGCCGGCTATCCCTGCCAGTACAGATTCGTAAATTGACGACTTTGGGGGAAGGCCAGGCCATCGGCCAATAAGTGGGCGAGATAGACAAACGCCAACGGTGTCCAGCAGACAATCGGTGTCCGGCGACATCCATTTGAATAGTAACCTGGTAAAACTTCCCTGGTTGTAAAGGAGCAACCTCTTCGTGAGAGTCCCTGTGCGTCAGATTTAGGAAGCCACGGCTGACCAGGAGAGCTTCCCCGGTGGGGGAGATATCACATAAGCGCACCACAACC
Organism: Anaerolineales bacterium; assembly: GCA_049687655.1. Lineage (GTDB taxonomy): Bacteria > Chloroflexota > Anaerolineae > Anaerolineales > Villigracilaceae > JAABUE01. Next base: position 6,943 of record JBAVJG010000606.1, read on the forward strand.
AAAGCGTTGGGCTGATCAGAAGCCACTTTTAAGTTAACTTTTGGATTTCCCAGAAGAACTACATCATCACCCATCGGCGAAGAAGTGAACGATAGTGAAAGACCATCTTCGGTGCGTTGATCGATCGGGAAATCAATTTCTTCACCATACGGACACCACAGACCGGCTCTTGAACCGTTGAATTGTGAACCCCGGAAATCCAATTCTGTTTCGGCTCCGGCTTTTTCTTCAAAAATACCGTCGCCTAGAAAATACTCATGAGTTTGCAAATCAGGGGATGGCCATTGAGTTTCTGCAACCCAACTACCCGGCCTTTCTTCATAATAAGATGAAGGGACCACGCTGTCTTGAACCCAGACGCGAAGCATCGGCTCATCCATGATGCCATTGTCGACGCCCTTCAACCAGTGGTCCCACCAGCGCAGACATTCCTGTAGAAAACCGATTTGAGGTCCGGGAATGGCAACATATGGATATCCATGAGACCAGGGACCGATCAGTCCCTTTTTCGGACCTGGAAGTCCCTCCAGCAGGCGTGGAATGGCATTGGTGTAAGCATCTCCCCAACCGCCAACTGCATAAACAGCGCACTCGATATCTGCGTAATTCTCACAGACTGAGCCATGCTGCCAGAACTCGTCGCGAGTTTGATGTTTTAACCAGGCCTCAACATAGGGAGGTGTATTTTCAAGTCGATTGAACCAAATTTCTCGCCACTTTTCGCCAACAATTTTTGGATCGGGTGGCAGACCATTCATCACGAACATGCGCGAGGCCCAGGGGAGCTGGTCGCTCGCCAGCAGGCATCCGCCCCGATAATGCACATCATCAGCGTAACGGTCATCGGTCGAGGCAACCGTAATGATGGCCTTCAACTGTAGCGGGCGACGGGCAGCAATTTGCAAGCCGTTAAAGCCGCCCCACGAGATGCCGATGATTCCAGCTTCCCCACTACACCAGGGTTGTGCCTCAATCCAGTCCAGGATTTCAAGAGCATCATCTTGTTCCTGTTTCAAATACTCATCGTAAAGAATACCCTCAGAACCCCCAGTGCCACGTATATCCACGCGCACGGCAGCGTAGCCGTGACCAGCAAAATAAGGTAGATAGGTTGAATCGCGCACGGCTCTGGAGTCATCTTTGCGGTATGGCAAATACTCCAGAATAGCGGGGACAGGTGACGTTTCGGCATCTTCCGGGAGCCAGATACTGGTTGCCAAACGCGTACCGTCAGACATCGTGATCCAAGTGTTGTCGATTTTGTGCACTTTGTGAGGAAATTCGTTCCTGATTGTTTGGGTCATTGTTGAAGCATCTCCATTAGGGAATCTGTGGTTGAACCTTTTCGGGGAAATGGCAGGCTGCCCAGTGCTGTTTCTCATCCAGTAGTCGCAGCAGTGGTATCTCGCTTTTGCAACGCGCCTCGGCGTAACGGCAACGAGGGTGGAAGGGACAGCCAGAGGGCGGGTTGCGCGGGCTGGGAATTTCACCTGAAAGGATGATTCTTTTTTTCTCTCCCCGTAACCGTGGGTCAGGCACCGGGATCGCAGACATCAGTGCTTCGGTGTAGGGATGCTTTGGCCGGGTAAATAGTTGCTCGGTTTTAGCCAACTCTACAATGCGCCCCAGATACATAATCGCTACCCGATCAGAAATAAAGCCGATCACATTCAGGTTGTGGGTGATGATGATATAGGTTAGCTGCAACTGGTCGCGCAAGTCTTTGAGTAAGTTCAAAATACCAGCCGCAACAGAGACATCCAGGCCGGCGGTTGGCTCATCTGCCAATAGGACGTCGGGTTCGAGAGCCAGGGCACGCGCGATTCCCAGGCGACGAGCCTGCCCGCCGGAAAGCTGATGTGGGTATTTGTTGGCTTGTTCAGCTGCCAGGCCAACCATTGCCAGCAAATCAATCACTTTCTCGTTATCAACGATAGGTTTGTTCTGGATGTGAAATGGCTCAAGTAACAGCGAAGAGGCCTTCATGCGTGGGCTTAGGCTGGAGAATGGATCCTGAAAGATCATCTGCATTTGAGCACGCAATGGCCTTATCTCTTTTGCGGATAAATTGCTGATATCTTTCCCGCGCACTACAATTGAGCCCTGAGTTGGGTCGATCAGACGCAAGATTGTGCGAGCCAGTGTGGTTTTTCCAGAGCCAGATTCGCCGACTATGCCGAGCGTCTCACCCCGGCGGATTTCAATATCGACACCTGAGACTGCTTTGACGGCTTCGGATTTTTGTCCCATTATTTGGCTAAGCAGACCAATGTTATCCTGGAAATGTTTGTGGAGGTCACGGGTTTGGATGAGTACTTTTTCGCTATCCAGGTTTCGCTCAGAGTTTTCCACAGGGGTTTCCTCAACTGGGACGGATTCGACCAGTGATTCGATCGACGGCCCGTCCCATTCGGGCGCGTAAACATGGCACAGTGCTGATTGCTCACCGATCTGCCAGAACTTGGGCTCTTGTGTGTGGCAAACTTCGCGAGCTAACTCACAGCGAGGAGCAAACTTACAACCTGTGGGCATGTCGCGCAAGCTGGGGACCAGGCCAGGAATCGTACGCAGACGATGGGAACGCACTCGGTGCGAGGGATGAGCGCGCAGCAATGCCTGGGTATAAGGATGCTTGGGCGCCTCGAACAGGCTAAAGACATCTCCCTCCTCCGCAATGTTACCGGCGTACATAACAATTACCCGATCACAGATCTGGGAGATTACCCCCAGATCATGAGTGATGTAGAGCATGGCGGTGTTGAATTCGTCCCGTAAATCAAGAACTAGGTCAAGAATCTGGGCTTCGAGGGTGACATCTAGAGCTGAGGTAGGTTCGTCTGCGATCAGCAGGCCGGGGTTGCTGAGCAAAGCCATAGCAATCATGATGCGCTGGCGCATGCCACCTGAGAACTGATGGGGGTATTCTTTAATCCGTTCACTGGCGTCAGGAATGCCTACCCGATCAAGCATTTCGATTGCATAGGCGCGTAGTTCTTTCTCCAACTTGCGCGAACTCTGGGGATGATGGGCTAACTGGGCGTCAATCATTTGTTGATCTATGGGAAATACCGGATTGAGGCTGGTCATAGCATCTTGGAAGATCATTGCCAAGTTCCTGCCACGATATTGACGCATCTGTTCCATATTAAGGCGTGTGAGATCCTGGTTGCCCAGTACGATTTGTCCTTTGCTGATCTCTCCATTCGGAGGCAGCAGACGCATCAGCGCTGAGGCAACAGTGCTTTTTCCACACCCGGATTCCCCGACCAGACCAACAATCTCACCTGGACGTACGTTAATATTGATATCCCGAATAGCGGTCAGAACCCCTTCACGTGTGTGGTAACGCACTTCTAGATCTTTTACCTGTAGCAGAGGCGTATCCATCAAAGTCCTCGCGTTCCAGAAAGGGACGGATCCAATACGTCACGTAAGGATTCACCGAACAACGTGAAACCCAGCGTGGTGATGATCAACGTCAGCCCTGACCAAACGATAGGCCAGGGGGACTGGCGGATGAAGTTGAATCCATCCGCTAGAATCACACCCCATGAGGGTGTAGGCGGGCGCACTCCCAGCCCCAGAAAGGAAAGTCCGGCTTCGAAAGTAATTACCACCGGTAAGTCCATTGCGGCCAGGATGAGTAGCGGGGCGATGATATTGGGCAGGATGTGAGAACCTAAGATGCGTAGCTGGGTAGCTCCTAGGGAACGTTCAACCTCAATATACTGGTTTTGCTTGGTTGTAAGTACCTGTGCGCGTACAACGCGTGCATAGCCAGGGGTCCAGGCCAGCCCGATGACCAGTACAACGTTGACCAGCGAAGGCCCCAACAATGCCAAGATGGTCAAAGCCAGGATGACGGCCGGGAATGCCTGCAAAGAGTCTAGCAACACCACGATGACATCATCGACAATCCCGCCAACAAAGCCAGCGAGCAGACCGAAGATAATTCCGCCTAATAATGCAATAGAGACCGAAGGCACAGCAACCCCAAGGGCGATACGGGCACCATATATGATGCGAGACCAGAGGTCACGACCCAGGTGGTCGGTCCCCAGCCAATGTTCTGAAGACGGTCCTTGAAGCATACTGGGGATATCTTGTTGTTCGAATCCATATCTTGCGATCAATGGTGCCAACAATACCATCACGATAAAAATGAATACAATGATGGCTCCAAAGATGCCAAGCGGCTTTCTGAGTACATCCCCGAGTACAGGGATACGGTTTAGAAAAAGTTGATAGAAATTGGATTTTCGTGGTCTAAATTCCATGTTAGCCTTGCCCTTTACCCAGTTGGATGCGTGGATCCAAGTAGGTATAGAGAATATCTGCCAACAGGTTTGCTGCAACGAATAAAAATGCCACGATCAACACCCCGGCGCGTACGACAGGATAATTGCGAGCCTGTATGGCATTGTAGATCAAGCTGCCCATACCCGGACGGGTGAAGATAAGCTCAATGAATACTGCCCCGGCCATCAAGTTGCCGATACCGATACCTAACACCGCCACTGTAGGGATGATGGCATTCTTGAGAGCATACTTATAATAGATTTTGTGGCTTGGCATTCCTGCTGCCATTTCGGCGCGAATATAGGTCTGGTTGAAAACCTCAAGCAGGCTGGCACGCACCAGTCGAGCCAGGTAACCTACCCAGGTGATGGCCAAGGCAGAGGCGGGCAAGATCAGGTGTTTGATATAGTCCAGGATGTCTCCTTCCTTTCCCAAGCCGATGGCAGGCATGGCCTGAAATTTGACTGCAAAGATCAACAACAGAAATAGTCCCCCGACATAGGAAGGGATGGTGATAAATGAAATTGATATGATGGCGGTGAAACTGTCGAGCCAGGAATCGGGGTGTGTAGAAGAGTATACTCCTAGCGGAATACCGATCAGTGCCGCCAGGCTTAAACTCGTCCAGGCTAGAATCAAGGTATGCGGCAAGGCCGCGCCAACAAGCATGCTGATCGGCCGGCCGGTAAATATATCCTGACCCAAATCCAAGCGTACCAGGCTCCAAAGAGCCAATCCAATCCGTTCTAAGACAGGTTTATCCAGGTTCATGGCGGCGCGTACCTTGGCGATTAGATCCGGGTTTGCGCGTGGCCCGAGTAAGCTTTTAGCGGGATCGCCAGGGACGATGTAGACTAATAACGTGAGATATATTGTCACCAGCACCAACACTAAAAATGTCATAAACAGTCGTTTAACAAGATAGGATCGCACGAAGGGGTACCTCCTATTTAATTGAACAAGTTGTTAGGAGTTAACTAAAGATTTTTCTGGGGTCTGCAAGAATTCTCGCAGACCCCAGATTTAGTTTACCTGATTATTCTGCAGGTTTGAAATAAGAAATTTGCGGGAAGCCATTCGGCGTCGTAGCAGGTGCGACGCTGGTGACGAAGGCATAAGGACGGGCGCCGTGCGTTGTGAAGATAGAGTGTGCGGCCTCATCCCAAATCTGCTGCATCTTGATGTACTCCTGTGCACGCTGCTCTGGATTGACGGTAACCATTGCTTCAGCGTGTAAGGTGTCATATTCTTCGTCGCACCAGGCCATGGCATTCCAGACCGCCACCTGGTCACAGGTGAACCACATCGTGGCCCAGGCCGGATCAGGCTGCATCGTGTAGCTGCTCACCATGAGCTCATTAGTTTTGACTGACTCCTCGCCAAAACTGGCAGTCCAGTAGGTACTCGAATCCATTGGGTTGAGTTCTACATTGATGCCCACTTCCTTCAGATTCTGCTGTACGATCTCGGCGATAATCCTATCATGGGTTGTGTCTTGCAGATCGAGACGCAGGTCGAGCGATTCCAGTCCCGCAGCTGCCAGGTACTCTTTGGCTTTCTCGACATCCCGTTCGTAGCAAGGTGCACCCTCCCAGTAGCCGACCAGTCCAGGAGGTACCAGGGCGCATTCACGTTCAACCTGACCCATATAGTCCGCCTGTAAAATACTGGGAACGTCGATGCCGTAGATGACCGCCCACCGCACATTGGGATCTTGCAGTTTGGGGTGCTGGACATTCATAGCGATCCACTCATAGCGCAGGGATTGGCGGGTTACTATGTTGAAATTCGGGTTGGATTCAAAGATGTCCAATGCACCGATGCTAATCAGGCTGAAATCGAGATCACCGGCTTCTAGAGCTATTTCAGCAGCTTTATCTTCCTCGATCGGGATCAGATGAATTTCATCATAATATGGTTCGTCGCCCCAATAATCGGGGTTCTTTGTCAAGACAACCATTTCCTGCGGCTTCCATTCAGAGAAGATGTATGGCCCGGTTCCGATGATATTGGTGGCAAAGGATTCCAAACCGACTTCTTCAACCCAGGCCTTAGAAACGATTGTTCCGCTGCCAACCGGCAGAGTGGAGTTCCACAGCGGGGCGAAAGGCTCTTTGAGATGAATGATGCCGTTATAGTCATCGATGATCTCGACATAATCGAGAGTGGCCCAATCGTCGGCATAGGCAGCATCCAATTCTGGATCGATGAAGCGTTCAAAGGAAAACTTGATGTCTTCTGTGGTCAACTCCCCGTAACCATTGTGCCACATGACGCCTTCACGGAGTTTGAAGCGGATCTCCAAGCCATCATCCGATTCTTCAATCTCTTCCACTAACTGGTTGCAAAGTTCGTACGAGTTCGGGCAGTAGCGTACAAGCCCATCCATTACGGCATTGGCAACCACAGTATCATTTTCGGAAATCTGGAAAGCAGGGTCAAGATTCTGAATGTCTCCATAGAGACGCACAGTCAGGATCTTGGGTTCTGAAGAAACAGGCTCTTCTTCGGTAGGGGCAGCGGGTTCCTCTTGCTCGGGGGCAGTGGGTTCCTCTCCTGATGCAGGCTCAGGCGCGCTCACCTCAGGGGTGCTGCAAGCTGTCAAGAATAAGGCTAGGGCCAATAACAGGCCTATCGCCAACATTAATCTTTTGTTCATTTTCACTTCTCCTTCAATTAAATCATTCGAATCTATCAAGCAATTTCTGGTGAATAAATCGGGACAGTTCACCTCCTTTGAAAAATGTACTCAATCTTTAAAGTTAGAACTTACGCAGTTGATTGGAGTAGTCCGAAAATAAGGGGGCGTTCGCCCGCCCCTTATTTTCGGTATTTTTTCGCGAACTGCGTAAGTTCTAAGAGTAAAGAAAATGTTTCAAGCATGAATTAAATCTTGGGACGCGCGCTTCAAAATATCGTCCAGTTCAGCTTGTACAGCCTCCGGTAATGGTTTTGGTTTATGTGTGTTCAGGATTTCGCGAGCTTGGGCCCGGGCGCCTGCTAATACTCCTACGCTAATTTCCCCATTTTGAGTCTGGCCTTGATTGGGAATCTTGGACATCCATAAGGCTCCAAGACGCATATACTTAATTGTATGTTCTTCTGAAAGAAACATCTGATCGTTTTGGATTACATTTTTCATGAGATCGAATGCCAGTGTTTCCTCGTTCACCTCTACCCCTTCAATTACATGCTTCATTATACCGATCATCTCATTATCTAACACAGCGATTTCGTGAGCGCCAACCATACCGCTTTCCGCAGACCCAACACCTGAGAGTATGTCGACGCCGGCCAGGGCGGGAATGAGTGCATTGGCAAATCGTTCATAGGCGAACTGGGCATCGACAATCGATACGCTGCTCGAGAATCCGTATGAATCGCAAGCCATACCTAACCGATGTGCAAGTTGGGCTGCGCAAGCACCACTCATGCCAACCTCCGGACCTCCCCAATTGGACACAGCAGTGCGCATGTCGATCGGATTGATTCGCGAGCAGTATGAGACCAAAGCCCCGGGCTGAGCTGCAGCAGCAATAACGAAACTGGCAAGAACCTCCGCATGTTGTTGGGCCAAAGCTGCAGCTATTGTGATTGGTGTGGTTCCTCCGAGTGAAGGAGCGGGTAACGAGTGGAAAGGTGCACCGGATTCGACAACAGCGATGATTGCTGCTGTTACGTCATGGCTAAAATGTAAAGGACTGATCGGTGAAACGCTAATGGACAGACAGGGATGTTCTCTAAAGGCCTCTATCCCCCCGCTGCATGCTGCTACCATTTCGACGATATATGATACGTGTTCCGCTTTCTCGATCGCAGCTGACGAGATTGGCTTGTTGGTGTTAGTCAACATGGCATGGGTCGAAGCCACGGCAAGCATCTCATCGGGGACATCCTGAGGTCCAAATAAGGGTGTGATTACGTTAACATGGGGTAGGAAATCCAACAGGCGGGAAATATCAGCAATGTCAGATAGTATGGCGGATCGGCGTTTACCACTCACCAGATCGTAAATAAATGGTGGTCCGCCTCCATTATGAAAGCGCAATTTACCATCCCCGAACTGAAAAGCCACGCTGCCGTCCTGATTATAAACTTGCCGTTGAGATTGTAAATTTTTTAGTGCCCACTCCACTGCCCGACGAGAAATCAGTACACGCTCATCCTCTATCCGGCAACCAATCCCATCAAGCATCTCAACAGCATCTTTATGTTCGAGCAGGATGCCGACCTCACTAAGCAGTCGATAGGCGGTCTCCTCAATGCGATCGAGGTCTTTTTCGGAAAGGAACTCAATCTCTAAACGACTGGCTGGCATAGTAACATTCTTTGTGTGAATGGGGAGATGAGTGCAAACAGCCTTGATTTATTGTTGTAATATGATACAAGTTGACCTCAGCAAATAAGAGTATCAAAAGCTAGTGTTCCGGTATACTGGTATACTAACATGGGAAATTTTCTATGTCAACCTTTTCACAACATGATAACAAGGTTATTAATAATCCGCCCATTATTGGGTATAGAACTAAGCTCTGGTCCTTGCTCCATCCAAGATTGCAAAATTTACGGTGTATGTTAGCATGTATTCTTATTGGTAAAAATTTACTTGTTTTCTATTCGCTCAATGGCTCGTTCTGCGGTAGCAAGAATGTGATCCGAGATCGTTTGATTAAGTTTGCCGTGATCGCCATCTCGCATGATATCCAACAATTCTTGATGCGTACTGCCGTATGATTCCTCATCACCAGGGCGGGTCAGGTACATCAAGAAACGCACTTGGGCTTTCATACCTTCGAGCAATTCACACAGCAGTAGGTGATTGGTTCGCCCCCAGATGTAGCTGTGGAATTGGATGTCTAGGTCAATCAGTGCATCATAATCCTTGCGCAGATAGGCAGCTTCCATCTGCATAATTACACTTTTTAAAAAGTCATAGTCGGCGGGCTTCATGAGTTCGCTTGCCAGTCTGATTGCCATTCCGTCCAGCGTGGTTCGCAATGACGCAACCTCCCAAAGCCTTTGACTATCCCAGTTGGCGACCAGGTAAGCGCCAGTCGAATCGCGTTCAAGCAAATGCTGCATTTCCAGGCGGGCAAAGGCTTCCCGTACGGGTGTCCGGCTGACAGACAAACTTTCCGCTACCTCGGCCTCACGCAAACGCTGGCCAGCTACTATCTTGCCTTTGACGATATATTCACATATCACATCATAGATATTATCCGAAAGTTTTTGCTTATTCGACACAATCGATGGCAAGTCAGGTAGTCTTGTATTCATAATTTCTTTAACCCAATCTGGATTTGTTTAAACATAGAGATTTTAACATATCCGGTCGATTTTGTCGCAATAGCGATATGACAATATCTCACATGTTAAGGCGTTCTTTGTTAGGGAAATCTCCTGTAAGAGTAATTGAAGTATATTTCTATCTAAAAATATTTTCATTGATTAGATGTGCTTCAAAGCAGATTCCATATCCGATAGTAGATCTTCAATATCTTCAATGCCAACTGCATAGCGCACCAAGCTTTCCGGAACGCCAGAGGCCTCTCGTTCTTCAGGAGTGAGTTCAACATGGCTGGTCAATGCAGGTGGACCGACAACAGTTTCAACCTGTCCTAAATTAGGGGCCATATAAGCGTACTGCAATCTGGGTAGGAAGCTAGCGATTGCTTCCAAACCGCCAGGTACCTCAAAACTAAGCACACCACCGAAGCCTTCCATTTGCGATTTGGCAACCATATGATTGGGGTGGTTTTCCAAACCAGGATAATAAACCTTTCCGATCTTGGGATGTGAATCCAGGTAACGAGCCATTACCATTGCATTTTCATTCTGGCGTTGAACGCGCAATCCGAGGGTTTTAATGCTACGGAGCAACAAGTGAGCTCGATGAGGCCCTAAACCTGGACCTGTCAACTCACGGTACTTGTAAATTTTCTCGATGAGCTCAACCGAACCAACGACTACACCGCCAGTCAGATCATTATGTCCGCCAAGATACTTTGTAGCGCTATGAATGACAAGGTCAGCTCCTAATTCTATTGGATGCTGGTTGATAGGAGTGGCGAAGGTATTATCCACAATGACTATTGCCCCAACAGCATGAGCAGCTTTTGAGAGTTTCTTTAGATCGACAACTCTCAGTAAAGGATTAGTTGGAGTTTCTAAATAGAGCACATTGCAACCCTTAGTTATCTCTCCTAAAATCTGAGATTCATCCATCGTCTCGCAAACCTGACATTCAATACCAAACCGGGGTAGTATCTGTGTAAAATGTAAGTATGTAGCCCCGTATGCGTCTCGTATGCTGACAGCACGCTGATCAGGGTCAAGCAAAGCGAATAAGGTAGTGTGTATGGCAGACATACCAGTTGAAAAGCTCAGCCCTGTTTGAGCGCCTTCTAATGCTGCAACCGTGGTCTCTAGCTGTCGCTCAGTCGGGTTCGAGTTGCGACTGTAAGTGTCGCCTGGAAGTTCATGTAAGGCCACTGCTCGCCAGGTTTCTAGATCCTTGAAAGCAAAAGCCGCATTCTCTACAACAGGCGGTAGGATGGAATACGTGCCTGGGTCAATTTGGGATGCGGTATGTACAGACCGAGTAGAAGGTTTACCATTTAAAACCATATTTTTCTCCTGGAGTGAACTTTTACCAAAACCGGTAGGAACGGAACCGAACCTAGTAAATTTGTATTGGTATACTGGTATACTAGTATACTGCAAAATAGTTGTTTTGGAAAAAATTGGTCAGGGGCTTTAATAATTTACATCGCCAAATTATTTGTTTGCAGTCATGCAAGATGCAACCAAATTGTTCCATATCACCTTTCCGCCCATAATGAAGCACGAAAAAATAGTGTTTTTGTGTGAAACCCTACCCCTGCGGCTGTTTCGGAAGTAATCAAAAACCATGTACCTGCGCTCATTCTGCCGTAACCAAATACCAGAAACGCCTCTCCGGCCCCATGCTTGACCGGATCGACATCCACATTGAAGTGCCACGTGTGGACTATGAAAAGTTGAGCAGCGACCGTCTGGGCGAGTCATCTGCGTCGATACGGGA
>JBAVJG010000607.1:0-1563 GCA_049687655.1 Anaerolineales bacterium
CTGGTCGTCACGCTGGTCAACTCGGCCGTGGACAACTTCTCCAACCGCATCAGCGGCTTTGTCCAGGCGCGTGGGCTGCTACCGCATCTCGGCTACCGCGTCCGCACGCTGCACGGGCTGGCGCACGACATCGTCCGCGAGCGGCCGGCCGTGGTGGGCCTCGAAACCCGATTCAGCATCATCGACGAGCGCGAAGCCGGTTTCATCCGTAAGGAGGCCGTGGCTGCCTGGCTGAACGCCAATCCCTATTTTCTGGATGACTTCCTCGACCCATCGATGGACGACAACAAACGCGACTGGGTGCGCCGGGGGCAATTGCCGACCATGCTGGAATCGCTGGCGCTGGCCTTCATCCGTTCGTCCAAAGATCGCCGCCTGACGCCCGACGCCCTGCGCCTCTTATTGGATCGTCAGCCTGCTCCCTTACCCCTGGCCGAAATGGGTCTGACGATTTATTCCGATTACCAGCGCGCGCTGACCTATCGCGGCGCGGTCGATTTCGACGACCTGATCCGCCTGGCGCTCGACCTGCTCGAAGCGGACGAAGAGTTCCTCGAACGCCTGCGCTACCGTTTCCCCTACATCCTCGAAGACGAAGCCCAGGATTCCAGCCTGCTGCAGGAGCAAATCTTGCGATTACTTGCCGGAGAAGGCGGGAATTGGGTGCGCGTCGGCGACCCCAACCAGGCCATCTTCGAGACCTTCACCACCGCCAGCCCCAAATACCTGAGAGAGTTCATTACGCACGAAGCGGATTTCCAGCAGGAACTGCCCGTCTCGGGACGCTCCCAGCCGTCGATCATCAACACTGCCAACTACCTGATCGACTGGGTCATGAACGAGCATCCCGCCCAGGAAGTCCGGGACGCGCTGGCGCCGCCCTACATCCAACCGACGGAACCAGACGACCCGCAGCCCAACCCGCCCGATGACCCCGCGAGCATCCATTTTGTAGGCAATAAGTTCACGCCGGATGAAGAAGTAAAAGCTGTCGTTGACTCGCTGGCTCGCTGGCTGCCCGATAACGCGGACAAGACCGTCGCTGTGCTGGTTCCACGCAACCTGCGCGGCGTGGACGTTATCAATGCGCTCAAAGCCAGGGGGCTGGACTACGTCGAGTTCCTGTCTAGTACGTCTACCACGCGCGCGGCAGCCGGGTCGATTGCCAATTTGCTGGCCTATCTGTCTGATCCGGGCTCAGCCAGAAAATTGTCAACAGCCTATCAAGTCTGGAGGCGGGATTGGCGCGATGAAGATGCGCTGCGCGAAGCTATCCGCGCGGAGGATGAGTCACTGGACGAAGAGGAGATCGCCGCGTCGGGCGATGCTCTGCTTGCAATGACAAAACGAGTGACGGAATTGTTACGCAAGGTGCGCAGAACGGAGGCATACCTGTCGCCGGAAACAGAGCCAGTAGGTTGGCTGGCAGGTTTGGACGAGTCCGAAGCGGAGGATGTCATCCAGGAATTGAAAGATTTCCGTGTGCACGTCAAGCGCTGGCTGGAAGCCGTCACTCTCCCCATCGATCAATTAATCCTGACCCTGGCGGGGGATGTCTTCACC
>JBAVJG010000608.1:0-4506 GCA_049687655.1 Anaerolineales bacterium
TGTGTACCGCTCCCTGTATCGGTGCCGTGAACCAGGCTGAATATCGCCAGATGATCGCCGATTTACAGGATTTCCTGAACGGACAATCCGGCCCGATTGTGAAGCGCCTGGAAACTGAGATGGCTAAAGCCTCGGAAGAACTGCGCTTCGAAAAAGCCGCCGCAGTCCGCGACCAGTTAAAAGCCATCCAAGCAATCGTCGAGCGGCAAAAGATTGTTTTCAACGCCGACTACCTGGATTCGGACGTGATCGCCATGGCGCGTGAAGACGGCGAAGCCTGCGTACAGATCTTCTTCATCCGTGGCGGAAAACTGATCGGGCGGGAATACTTCATCCTGGAAGGCACCGAAGAGACCAGCGACACCGAAGTGATGGAACAATTCGTCAAACAATTCTACACCGAAGCGGCTAACATTCCAGAGCAGGTCATGCTGCCGGAAGAAATCGAAGAAGCAAGGATTATCGGTCAATGGTTACGCTCGCGTCGCGGCGGTGAGAAAGTGGAATTATTTGTGCCGCGCGAAGGCCAGCCCCAGGAACTGGTCCAAATGGCGGCGGAAAATGCTACCGAAACCTTATCCGCATTGCGGGCTCAATGGCAGGCCGATACGCACAAACAGGAACAGGCGCTGGCCGAACTACAGGAATCTCTCAAGCTTACTGAGCCGCCCAATCGCATCGAGTGCTACGACATCTCGAATACGCAGGGGACGGCCACGGTCGGCAGCATGGTGGTCTTCGAGCAGGGTGTGCCCAGCAAGAAACTGTACCGGCGCTTCAACGTGGCCTCTATCCCGGGTGCACCGGACGATTTCGCCTCGATGGAGGAAGTCCTGATGAGGCGCTTTCGCAGGTGGCTATCTGCCCAGGAAATGGCAGCAGACCCCGGGGCCAAGCCGGATGCGTCATTTTCTTTTTTACCGGACCTGGTCATCATCGATGGTGGTAAGGGACAGTTGAGTCGCGCTGTCAAAGTTCTGGATCAATTCGGGTTATCCGATAAAGTACCGGTGGTGGGATTGGCAAAACAGGAGGAGGAGATTTTCTTCCCCAACAAGTCCAAACCAACTTTGCTGCCACGCCACTCTCAGGGACTGTATCTGGTGCAACGTATCCGTGACGAGGCCCATCGTTTCGCCATCACCGCGCATCGTAAACGAAGATCGAAACTGGGCCTGGCCTCCCAACTGGACATAATCCCTGGAATTGGGCCGGTGCGGCGTAAGGCCCTCTTGAAACATTTTGGTTCCATTGATAAGATAAGGGAAGCCAGCATCGAAGAATTGACGACCGTCGTACCTGCAAATACTGCGGAGGCAATCAAAACGCACCTGGAGTGACCCGAAACATGAAACGAGTATGGATCGTTGACGACGACCAGGAAATGGCCAAGGCGATAAGTATGATGTTGGAATTGCTTGATTGCCAGACCACAAGATTTTTGCATGCCCGCAACGCAGCCCAAACCCTGTTGACGGGTGAACGTCCAGATATGATCGTGCTTGATATCCACATGCCGGAAGTCAGCGGCCTGGATTTATTAGAGTTTCTCCGCCGTCGCCCTGAATGGGAAGACCTGCCCATTGTGATGCTCTCATCGGAAGCCGCTGATGTGACAGTGGATGAGGCTATGGAATTAGGTGCAGATGGTTATGTGATGAAACCGGTCACACTCGAAGAATTGAAGAAGGCGATTGAGACGGCCTTCCAGAAGCGTCAGAAAGGTAACATTGTAAGATGAGTAAAGGTAAGAAGAATTCTAATAAACCGACACGATACCAGCGTAATTTGCAAATTGCAATCATTGTGATTTCCATTTTCTTAGTACTCTCCATGGTACTTTCAGCGATCAAAATCTAACAATCTTCCAATGGTATAATCTCACGGCGCGGCAGCTACAGCCGCGCTTAATTCTGTATTGTGTCATTGCCCCGCCACATCAGCCTGCATTCGCTATAGAGAAATGAGACGGGGTTGCGAGCTCCGCAGGCTGTCTGTGCTGCGTGGGAGTTGACCTGTATGGGGGCGGTGCAGGCAATGACAAGAGGAACTTATGCTCGAAAAACTTGCTGGAATAGAACAACATTATGAACAGCTTGGACGTGATCTTCAAGAGGTAGGGGGGGATTATCAGCGCGCCGCTGAAATCAACAAAGAACGAGTTGACCTGGAAGCGCTCATTGGCAAGGCGAAAGAATATCGCCAGTCAATCAACAGGTTCGAAGAAGCGCGCGAGTTACTTGAAAGCGAAACCGAAGAAGAAATGCTCGCGTTGGCCCAGGCCGAGATCGAGGAGTTGGAACCAAAGATCGAAAAGCTGGAGAACCAGATCAAGTCCATGCTGGTCCCCAAAGACCCGCGCGACGACAAGAACGTCATCATGGAAATTCGCGCCGGCACCGGCGGTGATGAAGCTGCGCTTTTCGCCGCGGATTTGTTCCGCATGTACTCACGCTACGCTGAAAACAATCGTTGGAAAACCGAAATTCTTTCTGAAAACGCCATCGGTATCGGCGGTTATAAAGAAATTATATTCCAGATAAAAGGACATGGCGCGTATTCGAAACTCAAATATGAATCCGGTGTGCATCGCGTACAACGCATTCCAGAGACCGAATCATCCGGGCGCATCCACACATCTACGGCAACGGTGGCTGTGCTGGCTGAAGTCGAGGATGTGGACATTGACATCCCTGAGTCTGACTTGCGTATCGATGTTTATAAATCGGCTGGCGCAGGTGGCCAAAGCGTACAAAAGAACTCTACTGCAATCCGCATCACGCACCTTCCAACCGGGATGGTGGTAGCCTGCCAGGACGAGCGTTCACAGTTACAGAACAAAATGCGCGCTATGTCTATTTTGCGGGCGCGCTTGTATGAGCTCGAAGAAGAGAAGCGGCGCTCCGCACAGGAAGAAGCGCGCCGCTCACAGGTGGGAACAGGCGAACGGTCCGAGAAGATCCGCACGTACAACTACCCCCAGAATCGCGTTACCGATCATCGTATTGGTATATCGTCCTATAATCTGCCCGGCGTGATGGAAGGGGATATCGTTGAATTCATCGACGAGCTCTCCCAGCGTGATGAAGCCGAACGCCTGGCCAGCAGCGGTTTCGACGATGAAGAAGAATAAAAATACAGGATACGCTTGTGCGTGTCCTTTTTACTTAAAATTCTGGCATTCGTACAATTCGTCAATATGCCCAGCATATCTACATTTTTAGAACAGACAGTTTCAAAATTATCGTTAGTAAGCGACACGCCGGAATTAGATGCGCGCGTCCTGCTGGCAAACATCCTGGAAAAATCGCGCACATGGGTCGAAGCACATCCCGAAACGCCACTGACGCGCTCCCAGCTTGCCAGCGCTAAAAAGGCTGTTTCCAGGCTGGAAGCGGGAGAACCGCTGCCATACCTGCTCGGCCACTGGGAGTTTTTTGGGCTCGATCTTGAACTCACCCCCGACGTATTGATCCCCCGTCCCGAGACAGAGCTGCTGGTCGAGCGCGCCATCGAGTGGCTCAATAGCGCGCCTGAACGCCGCACCATCGCAGATGTGGGTACCGGCTCCGGCTGCATTGCGGTCGCCATCGCAAACAGCATTCCTGACGCAAAAGTCCTTGCTACCGATATTTCCCGCTCGGCGTTGGATGTAGCGCATGAAAACGCGCGCCGGCATGACGTTGCGAAACGAATCGATTTTGTCCAGTGCGACTTGCTGCCACCCTATCCCCCCGGCCCGCGCGGCAGAGCCGGGGCGGGCGATCCGCTTCCAACCGATCTGCACTTCGACCTGATCTGCGCCAACCTGCCTTATATCCCGACACAAACCCTGCATGCTCTGCCTGTTTACGGACGCGAACCAACCCTGGCCCTTAACGGCGGCACGGATGGCCTCAGTATCGTCCGGCAATTGCTGGACATCGCACCCGAGTGGCTGGCACCTGGAGGCATGATCCTGCTTGAGATCGAATCTTCTCAAGGGATGTCCGCCGTGTCACTGGCATACGATACCTTCGACAACGTTGAAATCCACCTGCACCAGGACCTGGCCGGGCATGACAGGCTGGTAGAAATCATCTTGTGAGCTATGGAAACAATTATCCTCCCTGCGGTTGATAAGGATGCGATTCCTTACGCCCTTGAAATTTTAAAGCGCGGCGGTTTGGTGGCTTTTCCCACCGATACCGTCTACGGCGTTGGTGCACTGGCGTTCAACGCGACGGCGGTCGAAAGCATCTATTCAGCCAAAGACCGCCCAGCAGAGAAGGCTATCCCCATCCTGATCGGCGGACTGGAAGACCTGGACAAAGTATCCGCGGAGATTCCCCCTATGGCCGCAAAACTGGCCGTACGCTTCTGGCCCGGACCGTTGACCCTGGTGGTGCCAAAGCATCCGAATCTGCCCGATGTGGTTTCCGCCATGCCCACTGTGGGCATCCGCGTGCCCGACCATCCGGTGGCGCGGACGTTGCTCAACGCTGCCGGACCTATGGCTGTGACATC
>JBAVJG010000609.1:0-7733 GCA_049687655.1 Anaerolineales bacterium
CCGATGCCTTCAATCTCCAATTCGACCTTGTCTCCCGGCTGTAGCCAGGGCCCATCGCCCTTTGTCAGTTCCAGCAGGCAGCCTGTGCCGACCGTGCCGGAGCCGATCACATCACCAGGATACAACATGACGGATTCGGATGCGCGTGCGAGAATCTGACCGAACGACCAGTAAATGTCACTGAAGTTTCCCTGTGACATTGTTTCGCCATTTACTCGCGCTACCATCGCTGCGTGATGGACCCCGGGCTTGCCGTCCGTTTCAGTAGGAAACTCCTCGGCTGTAGCGATAACCGGTCCCAGCGAGGAGGCAAAGTCCTTGCCCTTGGCGGGGCCCAGCGCCACTTTCATCTCTTCGCGTTGCACATCCCGGGCCGACCAATCGTTGAAGATCGTGTAGCCAAAAATGTATTTAGACGCATCATCTGGCTGGATATTTACTCCAGCCTTTCCGATAATGGCCGCAATTTCGAGTTCGTAGTCCAGTGCTTCAGTATAAGCTGGATATGGCACTTCCTCGTCCGGGCCGAAGATCGTGTTGGGATTGGTGAAGTAGAAAACCGGGAACTTGTACCAGTTCTCGGGCACATCCCGTCCGCGGTTCTGGTTGGCAGTACGGACGTGCTGTTCGAAAGCGTAAAAATCCCGCAGGGTAGGCGGGCGCGGGATGGGAGCGTGCAGTCGCGCTTCGTTTAGCGGGAGCAGGTTCTCGCGCGGTGTGTTGCGGACGGTATCCAGTCCCTTTTCACCGGCTTTGATCAGGTCCAGCATCGTGTCGAACGGCAGGGGCAGTATGCCATCCTCCGTCAACAAACCAGGACGGGCATTGGTGCCAGAAGCGGAGTAGGTTACGAATTTCATTATGAGTCTCCTCTCCCATAGAGGGGGAGGAGATTATAGGTTGCCACGCTGCTCTTGCTCTAATTCAATGGATTCGAACAAAGCCTTGAAATTGCCTTTGCCAAAACCGCGCGCGCCGTGTCTTTGAATGATCTCAATGAACATGGTGGGACGGTCCTGGATGGGCTTGGAGAAGATTTGCAGCAGGTAGCCTTCGTCATCGCGGTCGACCAGAATGCCGAGTTCGTGGATGGCTTTCAGGTCTTCCTTGATGGAGCCGACGCGGTCGGGCAGGATTTCGTAGTAGGTGTCGGGCACGCGCAGGAATTCGATACCGCGTGATTTCAATTCGTCTACGGTTTTGAGAATGTCGCCGGTGGACATAGCCACGTGCTGCACACCGGGGGTCAGGTAGTAATCCAGGTATTCCTCGATCTGGCTTTTGCGCTTGCCCTCAGCCGGTTCGTTGATCGGGAATTTGACGCGCCCGTTACCGTTGGACATGACCTTTGACATCAGCGCCGAATACTCGGTGGAGATGTCTTTGTCATCGAAGTGCAGCAACTGGCGGAAGCCCATCACGTGGTGGTAAAAGTTGACCCAATGGTTCATCTTGCCCAACTGCACGTTGCCAACCACGTGGTCTATGGCGGCTAATCCAGCCGAGTCTGCAGTTTTGTTCTTGATCTCACGGTAGCTGGGAGCAAACGTCCCGTTGTAATCCGAGCGGTCAACGAAAACGTGCTGGGTTTCTCCATACGTGTAAATGGCAGCGGTGCGGAAGATACCGCGGTCGTCCTTTTCTTCGCGCGGAGCCCAAGCGGATTTACCGCCGCGTTCGGTGGTGGCTTTCCAGGCCTGTTCCACGTCATCCACTTCCAGGGCGATGACTTTGACCCCATCACCGTGCACCATGTGGTGCGCGGCCAGCGGGCTGGACGGATTGTAGGCTGCAGAAATCACAAAACGGATCTGCCCGGACTGTAAAACGTAAGAGGCAAATTCGCGGTTGCCGGTCTCCAGACCAGAGTAGGCTACTGGCTTAAAGCCGAAGCCTTTCCACCAGTAATACATGGCGTGTTTGGCATTGCCCACGTAGAAATGCACGTGATCAATGGATTTGATCTGTAGAAAATCACCTTCTTCGGTGATTGCGCGTGTTTCGGGTTTTGCAGTAGTTGTCATTTGGCCTCCTTTAGCAGGTGTATTAAGATTTTACGACAAAGATTGTCCGATTGCAAATAAAAAGCCGCCTTTCGGCGGCGATGCGGGTGCTTTCTTCATGAATCTATCTTCGCGACCTGTCCACCCGTCATCTTTTGCAAGTCATCCGGTGTCAACTCGAAGACTGCATTGGGTGTTCCGGCCGCGGCCCAGATGACATCATATTGCATCAGGTCTTCATCCAGATAGGTCTCCATTGGCTGGACGTGAGCAATGGGGGGCACCCCACCGATGGCATACCCGGTCACCCCTCGGACGAAATCCGGGTCGGCGCGCCCGATCTTTTCCCCGGCATAGGCTTTGATGCGTTTCTCGTCCACGCGGTTAGCTCCGCTGGTCAGCACCAGGATGGGCTTGCCGGTTTCCTTGCCTTTGAAAATGAGCGATTTGACGATCTGGCCAAGCATGACACCCACGCGGTCGGCAGCTTCCTGCGCAGTACGCGTGGACTCGGCATGTTCGATGACGGTTAAGTCAAAGCCCAGAGTGCGCAGTGCATCCTGGACTTTTTGTGCGGAAGGGCTGAGTGAGGTCATGCCCAGATTATAGCGGAAAAATTACTTCTTCCTTTTATACTTGATTTGCCACTTTACATCCCAGGTTTTACCCTCGTCATCGGAGCGTTCCCAGTTCCAGTCAAAATCGCCTTTGGTGATGTTGTACCAGACCATACGTTGTTTGCAGGCCTCACCGCGCACGATGGCCTCACGGGAAAGGATCATCTGTCCATCACGGAAGCCGCCTGTAAAGTCCAGGTAAGTACCGGTATTGTCTACCCAGGTCTGGCACCACAGTTTCCGTTCCGCGTCCCAGGCTGAAACGCTGATGCCACGGAAATCGCCGCCATCGAAGTTTTCCTGGATGATCTTGCCGTCCATGATGCGCTCCACGCGGTTGCCGCCCTTGCCGTCATCACCCCAGCTGCAGTCCCACTCGCCGAGCCAGAAATCGAATTGGGTTTCAGGACTTTCATCGTTTTTCATATAACACCTCTCTATGGCGTAGGAACTTCGAAATTCACGAAAAGATACCGAAAATTAGGGCCTTTCTTAATCAGATGTGTCACTCATGTGACTATTGAAAAACCATACCATAAAAAAATCCCATTGAAACCCTACTCAATAACCATTTTTCGTCTGTGACCGTAAGGGTATCCTCTGGTTTGAAGCATTCAAATGTTGTAGATTCGATCACATCGATCGCTGGCGAACATCAAACGGGATTCTACAGAATCTGAACGCTCCCCGGTTAGGGTATAGGTTTTCGAACACTTTCATTGGTATAATACTCGCCGCTAAGTTTGATTTGTAAAGGAAGGATACAGCATGCGAGCACTGATACTGGGCTTCGATTCGTTCGATCCCAAGCTGTTTGAAAAAATTTCCGGGAGTGGTGATCTGCCCAACCTGAGCAAACTTGCTGAGGGGGATGGCTATTCTCCATTTAAAGTATGCGCCCCGCCGCAAACCGAGGTCTCCTGGACCAGCATCGCCACAGGTGCGGACCCGGGCACCCACGGTATTTTTGACTTTGTCCATCGCAACCCCGAAACGTATGTGCCGTATGTCTCGATCTTGCCAACGCACACAAGTGCAATTGGAACGCAATTCACCGCTCCCTACACCGCAGGTACCATGTTCGATGAGGCTGTAGATCAGGGTTATCCTGCAACAGCGCTTTGGTGGCCGGCCATGTTCCCATCCAATCCCGGTTCTCCCGTGCGAGTCATTCCTGGATTAGGTACGCCCGACGTCCGTGGACAACTGGGATTGGGCAGCTTCTACTCGACTGAGAACGGCTATCTAAAAGAAGGTCACAAAACGCCGGTTGAAGTCTTCTCTGGCAATGGAAAAACATATAAATCCTCTCTAAAGGGCCCTTTTGTCAAGCGCAAGGGCGAAATTGTACCCGCCGAAGTTGAATTCCAACTAGACGTATTGGACGAGAATAACGTTGGCCTTGTGCTGGATGGTGTGCCCTATGCACTCAAACCTGGCCAGTGGAGTCCTATTCTTGAAATTAAGTTCAAGACCGGCATGTTTGTCAAAGTACATGCGCTGACGCGCGCCATTGTGACCTCCACAGATCCTATTCGGCTGTACTTCCTGCCATTGCAAATCCATCCCTTACACGCGCTCTGGCAATATGCCTCGCCGAAGTCTTTTGTCAAGCAGGCCTGGGAGGCCGCAGGCTCGTTCCTGTCACTGGGTTGGCCGCAAGATACCACCGGTCTCGAGGACGGCTGCATTACCGATGAACAGTTCATCGCTCTTTGCGAAGACATCTTCGCGGCCCGCGAACGTATTTTGTTCCATTTCCTAAATGATTTCAAGGAAGGCGTGCTGGCCTCTATATTCGATGACCTCGACCGTGTCCAGCACATGTTCCGCCGCGACCGTCCCGATGTGGTTCAAAATTGGTACCAACGCCTGGACCAGTTCGTTGGGCGGGTCACCACATACTTAGAAAAGCAGAACGGCAAAAAACTCAATCTGCTGGTCATGTCCGATCACGGCTTCACTGATTACCGTTACAAGGTACATGTCAACCGCTGGCTGTTGGAAAATGACTATTTAAAGGTGCAGGAGGGCAAAACTGAAGCAAACCTGGCTTCCGTGAATTGGGATAAGACCAAAGCCTATGCAATCGGCCTGAACAGCCTCTACATCAATTTGCAGGGACGCGAGGGTAAGGGAATCGTGCCTGTTGAACAGGTTGAGAGTTTGGCGATCGAAATCAAGGACAAGCTGACCCAATGGACTGGACCAGATAGTCAGCCCGTTTTCAGCAATGTCGCGCTGCGTCACGAAGTTTTCAGCGGTCCCTTGCTGCGCCTGGGCCCGGACCTCAATCTTGGTTGCTCCTCCGGCTACCGTTCCTCGTCTGAAACCGGACTCGGCAAATGGGAAGATAGCTCCATAGTAGAGAACCACGACCACTGGGGCGCAGACCACTGCATCGACCCGGATGTTGTCCCCGGGGTGCTCTTCTCCAGCCAGGGCTTGAAGGATTACCCAAATCCGTCCTTCCGTGACATCCCGCCGATGGTGATCGGCAAATACCTGGATCATTCCGGTGTCACCCCGCCCAAGATTTCCGGCGGCGAAAGCTCGGAAACCATCGAAGAAAGGCTCAAGGGACTTGGGTATCTTTAATCCGTTCAAGAAGCGCAAGGCCCCGGCGGTAATTACCATCGTATCCGGCCTGCCTCGCTCCGGCACCTCCATGATGATGAAAGTGCTCGAAGCCGGCGGTATGCAGATTTTCACAGACAACCTGCGCACTGCCGATGAAGACAATCCCAAAGGGTATTACGAACTGGAGCAGGTCAAGGCGCTCAAGGATGGCGACGTTTCCTGGGTTAAGGATGCACCGGGTAAGGTTGTGAAGGTCATTTCATCCTTATTGGAATTCCTGCCTTCAACTTACAAATATAAAATCATCTTCATGCGGCGTGAGATCGCTGAAATCCTTGCCTCGCAGAAGCAGATGCTCATCCGGCGCGGTGAGGCCAGCAGCGGGGATGACCAGAAAATGGCCGAGATGTTCCAGGAGCATCTCAAGCGCGTGCGCGTTTGGCTGGCGAACCAACCGAACATGGATGTGCTCTACATCGATTACAACGCCCTCATGGCTGACCCCGACCCCGAGATCAAAGCAGTGGCTGAATTTCTCAATCTGACCGAAAACCTGGATGCCATGCTGGCTGTCCCCGATAAAAAACTCTATCGTCAGAAGGCGAACTGAAACTAATTTGCTCAAGGCGGCCTCTCGCCGCATTTCGCTTTAGCGTGGTCTGCTTAGTGCAATTTCAACTGGCAAGCCCCACATCGTCTGTACCTTGGCAGCCTGGACGCGGAATCCCCACGTTTCCAGGTTTTTTCTTAAGTCGATCGGGCGGCAATCCAACAACACCGGCCAGCGCTCATGTGCCCACTCGTACATTCGGCAGGCTAAGACATTTTGCTTTGCCAGGCTCACTACCCCCAGCCTACCTTCATCCTTCAAGACCCGATGACATTCATCCAGAACAACCGGAATTTCATCCTCCGAAAATAATTCCAGGGTGAAAGACAGAATTGCTGCGTCGAATGAGTTGGGCGCAAAGGGCAATTGAGTCCCATCCCCCTGGATCATGTGCACGCTTCCCTCCGGACCCTCAGCCTGTATCCGTTTCCGGGCCTCATCGATCATTCCTGACGATAACTCGATTCCAGTGACGAGACCGGATTTACCCGCCTGACGTGCCAATGTTACCAGCGCGTGCCCCGTTCCAGAACCGATTTCCAGTACAGATTCGCCCGCTTTCACGCCCAGGATTTGCAAGCCGGTTTCCGTGAACTTCTTCTCGCTGCTCGCGAACAGATCGTACCAGCGGGACATGCGATCGTAATTTTGTTGAGTTTGTTTTCTGAGAATCATCAGGGGGTCGGCAATCCGTATACCTTGCCAAGAGACGAGACGTAAACGTTGATTTGCTGGTGATATTCAGGCGAGTCTTCGGGTAGCATGCCGCAGGCATATTCCAGCGTGACCTGCGCCCCGAACGGGACTCTCTTCCACGCCGCTGCCCCGCAACCGTGACAGGCGAAACCGCAGCCATCGGCCACATTCAGCCAGGCGCGTTCGAACTCAGCGACCGCACGTTCTTTGGCGTATTGTCCGCTGATCCAAGGTGACCAGGCGAAAATGCCAAAAACAACAATTGCTATGATCAGAGAAATTAGAAGAAATTTTTTCATTGGTCAGGAACTTATTGTATACCGAAAACCTGTAGATTTTTGACCGCCACTGATTTTCAGAGAGATGTTTACCGGATGAACGCTTCCCGTTGTGGGACAAACGCATCCCGGATACGGGTGTGATGATTTAATAAAATATCCAGCGCATCCATTTCTTCGAGCGAGTAATAGCCCCAATCGCTGGTTTCGTCGCTCAGTCCCGGTTCCCCGGCGGTGATCTCTACCTCAAAGCCCAGGGCCACGATTTGCACGGCGTCCTGGTCATCGTATTCCACCAGCACATCCGGGTCGCTGTAGACACCGACCAATCGCAGCACGCGGACCGTCAGCCCGGTCTCCTCCTGCACCTCGCGGATGATGGTCTCCTCCACGCTTTCACCTGGGTCCACGCCGCCGCTTGGCAGGCACCACAGGCCATTGTCAGCGCGTTTGGTCAGCAACACCTTTTCGCGAGATTCGTCGAAGATGACTGCCGAGCACCCCAGGCGGATTCTGCCCTTTTTACCGACGCGTTTGCCGTGGATAACCTTTTTCATGGTGCCCTCCTAAAAATTGCAGGGACAGGTCTCAGACTTGCCCCTACGTGTGGTTATTTTACAAACGTGCCTGCCCGCAGATCTGCCAGGGCCTGATGGATTTCTTCCTCAGTGTTCATCACGAACGGCCCGTAGGGTACGATCGGTTCTTTGAACGGCGCGCCTGCCATCAGCATGAAGCGTACGGGGGATTTTTCTGTCTTGACCCGAATGTGGTCGCCGTCCTCGTATTTGATCATCATGACAGATGAAACAGTTTCATCCGAGAACACGCCTTCACCTTCGAAGACGTAGGCTACCACTGTGTGTCCTTCCGGGGTGGGCAATGTCCATTCCATATCGGGAGCAAGCTGGACGTCCATGTAAAGAGGCGCGGCGGCGATCTCGGTCAC
>JBAVJG010000610.1:0-2004 GCA_049687655.1 Anaerolineales bacterium
TTCTTATTCTGGGCGGCGATATGACTGGCAAGGCCATTATCCCGATCATCGCGCAAGGCGGCGACAAATACAAAGTCACCTTGCTTGAACAGGAGTCCATTCTTGAGGGCCAGGTAGCGGTGGATAAAATGGCCGCTACCATCCAAAACCGCGGTTATTATCCCTACGTGACGACACCAGAAGAAGTGAACGAAATTTCCTCCACCCCGGGCAAATCCGACGCGCTCTTTCTGGACATGGTGCTTGCCACCCTTAACCGTTGGATGGACTACGCTGACGAAAAACTGGCCGGGACAGGTATTCGTTGTTATGTCTGCCCGGGCAACGATGATGTCTTCGAGGTCGACGCAGCCATAGCGGCCTCCAAATCGGTGCATGGTGTAGAAGGGCAGGTCATCGAACTGGACGAACATCACGAGCTGGTCAGTTCCGGCTGGTCGAATCCGACTCCCTGGGATACGCACCGCGAGGAACCCGAGGAGGCCTTGTTGGAGCGTATCGAAACAGTCATTGCCAAGGCGAATAACCCGTCCAATGCGGTCTTCAACCTGCACCCGCCTCCATACGGAAGCGGTCTGGACGAAGCTCCCGAATTGACCAAAGACATGCGTCCTGCTTACGCCGGTCGTTCCTTGGTGTCGGTCGGTAGCAAATCGGTCATGGCAGTGATCGACAAGTACCAGCCTATTCTCGGTCTGCACGGACATATCCATGAAGGCAAGGGCACGCGCAAATATAAAAAGACCTTGTGTATCAACCCCGGCAGCATGTACGAGCAAGGCGTCCTGCACGGGGCAGTTGTGGAATTGAAACCGAACAAGGTCGGCAATTACGTTTTGACAACGGGCTAGGTCACGCTGCAAGCGTGACCTGCTGAAAGGAGGCAGTCTATCGGTAAATAAACGAGCGTATCGGAGTCGTTTTCAATTTTGCCTCTCCAATTGTTCCGGGAGGGAGCAAGCACATTTTCAAAGGAGATAGAGATGAGCGAAGCTAAATTGTTTGTCCGCAAGGCAAGTGGGTTGGTGCGAGCCTGGTCGGTATTTGATGCTTTCATCTACGCGACCTTCTCGATCAACCTGATTACGCTTGGCTTGTTCATTTTCTCGTATTGCTGGTACTTCGAAGGCAGTTTGGGCACAGCGGTTGTTGTTGGCGGTGCCTTTACGATCTTCGAAGTCATTGTTTATGCCAGCCTGATCTCAGCTATGCCGCGCGCTGGTGGTGACTACGTTTGGCAGAGCCGTATCCTGGGGCGCGGGATCGGTTTCCTGCTCAGCGTCACTGGTTGGTGGTTCATCCTGTGGCTGTGGGTTCCGCTCTATGGGCAGATTCTGACTTACGAGTTCCTGACCCCCATGGCTGCCCTGCTCGGCGCTCCCCAGCTTGGGCTATGGTTCTCGGGGACAAGCGTTGGTTTGTTGGTCGGCATGTTGCTTGTGTGTGCCATCGTCTTCATATATATTGCCATTGGTATGAAGTGGTACGCGCGTGTACAGAAAGCCAGCTTCTACATGGGCATGCTCGGTCTGTTGCTTGTCTTCGGCCTGTTGCTCTTCAACAACAAGGATGCCTTTATCGCCGGATTGAATGCCAATCTACCAGCCGTCTACGGCCTGCCACAAATGGATTACTACACTGCAACCATCGAAGCCGGGCAGGCCGCTGGAACCATTTTTGGCCCACTGGGGATGGTCGCTCTGGGCGCCAGCATGGCCATGGTGCCGATGATGACCTTCTTCAACCTGTGGCCTAACTGGGGTTCCACACTATACGGTGAAGTACGCGGCGCGACCGATTACAAGCGCAACTTCTGGGGCATGGCCGCAGCCATCATTACGACTGCTGTTTTAGCGCTGATCTTTTTTGCACTGATCGACAAGACCATGGGCTGGGACTTTTACATCAATGCCAACGGCGCCTTCTGGAGCAACGTGTTCTACGGAACGGATGTACCCATCCCGGTTTGGCCCTACCCGGTTCAGTTCGCAACTTTCCTGACCG
>JBAVJG010000611.1:0-12897 GCA_049687655.1 Anaerolineales bacterium
GACATCTTATTTCTCCTTTTCTTGCATACCTTTTAAAACTTGGTCGAGACGATCGAACTTCTCGCTCCAATATTGCTGGAAGGGCGCGATCCAGTCGTAGATGGGTTTGAGACGCTCCGCGTTGAGGCGGTACAAACGCTGACGGCCCTCGCGCCGTTCTTTCACCAACCCGACCTGCTTCAACACTCCCAGATGTTTCGACACCGTCGGCTGCGACCAGCCGACCTGCGCGACGATCTCGTTGACCGACAATTCATTGGTTCCCAGCACTTCGAGCAGCCGCCGCCGCCGGGGTTCGGCGATGGCATTGAACGGGTCGTGGGTGGTAGGTCTGCGAGGCATGCCTTGATTATATTCCTATATGGGAATACGTCAAGCCAAAAAAACACATTTGTGGATGAATTGGGTCTATTTTAGAATATATGTTCTGTTTTGTCAAGAGGTGAATTACTCGATTTTTATTTAGACGGGGCAGGAAACTTTCCTTTTTATCGCGAAACATAAATTGGTGATATTTCATTGCTGTTGTCTTCCATAATCGATTGAATTGGCTCAATCGTGTTCAAGTGTTTCTCCAAAGTAGTCTGAGTCAAGGCTTTTTATTTCATATGTTGTTTGTTCGGATACCCCAACATTATGGTCAATCATTAGATTCGCCAAACGTTTTCCATCAATCAATACAACTCTCGTATCGATTTTTGAAACGTAGTTTTTTGCTTCATCTGTGAACCTCGTAGTTGTAATAAAGATACCTTTTTTAGATTTTTGACCTTGCAAAGCACCAACAAACTTTTGAATTTCTGGTCTACCCACTGAACTATCTTCTTTCCATTTCTTTGCTTGGATATAAATCGTATCAAGACCTAATCTATCTTCATCAATTATTCCATCGATCCCTTCATCCCCACTACCACCTACAGCACGGGCTGCATCACGTCTAGATCCTCCATAACCCATCTTAACCAATAGCTCTACAACAAGCTTCTCAAAGAAGCCCGGAGAGCTATTGACTACTGCTTTCAAAACTTCGCTGGATAAATCCTCCCTTATCTTCTGATATACCTCTTCCAACGCCTCTTCTGGAGTAAGCTCATCTAAGTCTTCTTCTACCGGCAGAGATTCTCCAGGTTCCCGCGCAGATTCTCTAAATTCAATATATTCTGGGAATTCTCGAAGATATTTCATGTCGATTCTATCGGGATTCCTTTTCAACACTTCTATCCCGCGACTTGTAATCCGAAAATATCCTCGCCGCGGATCCTCGATCAATCCTGCTTTCTTTAAATAAGTACGGGCCCAGCCAACTCTATTGTAAAAAATTGGTTGTTGTCCACTCGGTAATAATTTACTCTCATCTTCCTCGGTAAGCATAAAGTGGCGTGCAAGGTGGTCAACGGCTTCATGGATAGAATGCTCATTGCCATCGGATGAAAACTGTAGAAGCGGAAGCATTATTGTTTGAAAATCTGGAATTGTCATGGCTTATCCTTCTAGAAATTTGAAGTTGCTGAAATACTGATTATAGGTGTCCGCTCATTGTTGGTATTTAGTTTCGTTTTGGTTGTTAGATTGGTATTTCCTACAGTTTGAAATTATTTCCCTTTTCCTTTGTTCGGTGAAATTATTATAGCATGTGGCGAAATATACCTACGACGCAAACTCCAACGCGATTTCAGCTATCTGTGAGAAACTCTGTTTGCGTCGTCGGTAAGAATTATAATTACCGGATGCGTTTTCAACGTTTCCTTGACTGGTCGATCAAACTGATCGTGCTCATCGTGCTCGTAATGGGAGCACTCTATCGTCCCCAAGCTGTCCAGGCCGACGAGATCCATCCTGTCCCATCAAATCAGGTCAGTGCTTATGATTTGATCATTGCGATGAACACTTTGCGCGTTTCGTATGGACTTCCGGCTCTCATAGAAGATCCAATTGTTAATGCGGTTGCCCAATCGACGGCGGCGATCATGGCTGCCAACAGTATGTCCTGGCACATCGGGGATGTGCGCGGTAGACTGGCTGCCGCCGGCTATGGGGCTGGCGGCACTGTCTGGGCGACGGAGAATTTCGCCGTGAGCGGCGGGGGCATGGGCATCGATGAGATCATGACCGCCTGGGCTGACCCGGACCATATGCGCCCGGCGGTTAACCCTGCTTATTGCAATGTGGGAGCGGGGGTGGCTCAAGCATCGAATGGCAGGATCTATTACATTCTGCAGGCTGCTTATGTTTCCGGGCAGGAATGCGGGAATTACTCACCTGGTGACCCTTCCGAACCGGGGACTGTTCCAAATCCTGTACCGCAGTTGATCATACCGGTAAAGATCGCCACACCGGATGCGGACGGCAAGGTCTATCATGTTGTCCAGGCGGGACAATCCTTCTGGTCGATCGCGATTGCCTACCAGATCACCATCGTTGACCTGGAGAACTGGAATAACATTTCCCGCAATACACCGTTGCAATCCGGGCAGCGTTTATTCATCCCGGGTGAGGACACGGAAGGCTATGCCACGCCGACTCCCTTCGGCATGATCGTGCCTCAAACCCCGGATGCGGATGGCAAAATCATCCATGAAGTGCAGCCTTATCAGGCGCTGATCACTATTTCTGATGCTTATCACATCTCTGTGGATCGGATACTGGCATTGAATGGACTCCAGGCGGATTGGCCCCTGCAGATTGGGCAGAAACTTGTGATTTCCGCGGGCAATGTCACCCCCAGTCCAACGTTGAGTGCCATCCAGAGGCTCACTCCTGAGGGGGACGGCAATTACTACCATACGGTCCGGAGCGGCGAAACGCTCTCGTGGATTGCTGGCCTGTATGATGTTCCACTTGCGGACCTGATGGCCTGGAATGGATTAAATAACGCCTCTGTTATCCGCCCGGAACAAAAATTGCTGCTTCTCGTGACCCTGCCTGCAACGCCGACCGCTACACAGACTCCCAGTCCAACAACGAACCCGCCCTCTCCTTCTGCCTCCATGACTCAACCGCCACCAACGGGAACCCCGCCTGTTGCTGAAACCGAGCCCTCGCGTGGGTTTGACCTGGGTCTTATTCTAAGCGTGACCACTCTTGTGATCGGTGGATTGCTCTGGTGGAGATTTTCACGCAAAAGTTAAGTATAGGACTTACGCAGTCCGCAAAAATGTGTCGGAAATAAGTGGCCTCGCGTGCGGATTGGGACGAACGGACCCATTGAAAAGATTAATAGCACTTGAACGGATATGTTGTATTTCGCAAAGAAGTGACAGTCACTTGTTTATCTACGGTGCGATTTCCAAGGCAATTTCAGCCATCTGTGTGAACCCCTGTTCGCGCTGCTGGGCCGTGGCTTCTTCCCCCGTCACCAGGCTGTCGCTGACGGTCAGGATGGAGAGCGCATCTGCTTTGAATTTGGCTGCCAACGTATAAAGCGCATTCGACTCCATTTCAACCACCAGCGCACCATACTCAGCCCAGATCTTCCACCAGTCAGGATCATCCTGATAGAAACTGTCGCCTGCGAACATGCCTCCCACGCGCACCTGGATACCGCGTTCTTTTGCAACCTGATAAGCCATCAGTAACAGCTCGAAGCTGGCAGCCGGGGCATAGTCCATGCCCTTGAAACGGATTTTGTTCATCTGTGAGTCGGTGGAGGCGGTCATCGCCAGGACGATATCCCCGATCTTCAGATCAGGCTGGAAGGCGCCACACGTCCCGACCCGTATCAGCGTCTTGACCTGGTATTCTCTTATCAACTCGTTGACATAGATCGATAAGGATGGCATCCCCATCCCCGAGCCCATAACTGAAACGCGTTTGTCCCCGTAACGGCCGGTATAGCCCAACATGCCACGGACTTCATTGAAGAGAATCACATCTTCCAGCATGCTTTCCGCGATGTGCTTTGCTCGCAATGGATCGCCGGGCAATAGAACGGTCGGGGCGATCTGTCCCTGTTTTGCGCCAATATGGATGCTCATCTGATACCTCCCAGTATCACTACACACCTGAATACCTTGAAAATATTATAGCATTGGGATGGTTTCTGAACGTGGACCAAAGTTCAGCCGGCCTTGATCGCTATTGGCTCTCCCATTTTTGCTCCCATCCGTCAAGTTTATGAAGATAAATGGAGCGTGGATGATTGTTTAGATGTCATCCAGTTCTACTGACGAAATACAGAATGAAGCCGATCACTACGAAAACGGTTCCAGTCAAAAGAAACCAATTGGAGTTTTTCACGAAAAAAGAGATTGCAGTCAGAAGAGCCCCGCTGCCTGCCATGCCAATCCCCACTCCACGGAATCTGCGTTCACGCATACTATTTATCTCCTTTACCTGTAACGCGGCCGGAAAGATTCAACTGAATAATGCAATGCTGGGTTGTCGTCTTCACGGCCACCTGGCAACTGCTGAAATGGTCTCTACAACTTCTTTCCTAACCGTTGGGTTATGTTTGTTGGTAAAAATATTATAGCAGGCGAGGAATTTCGTCCAGAAAGCCAGGCTTTCTCGTCGGTTTGTGAAGGTGTGACAAGAAGATCACATTTTAGGCTCAACCGTCTTAAATTTATAGGTTCAAACGTGGCCTAATCAGTTAGGAGTTACGCAGTTCGCAAAAGGTCCCCGAAAATAAGGGGTTCTCTCATTCATCTGCGTATCTGCTATCAGTATTATGGTCGAGTTCTTCGAAAGCTCTTTTGGCAACCATCAAAGCGTTGAACCCGGCCGGGAAACCCGCATAAACGGCCACTTGCATCATCGCCTCGACAATCTCATTCCGAGTGGCGCCAACCTTAATCGCTCCCAGGATGTGCGCCTTGAGTTGACGTTCGGCGGTCCCAAGCGCGGTGAGCGCGCCGATGATTGCAACTTCGCGCGTACGCATATCAAGGCCGGGGCGTGAAAAAACATCACCGTAGGAAAATTCCACGATGAAGCGCCCAAAGTCCGGGGCAACTTCTTCAAGGTCTTCGAAGAAGGCGCTCCCGAAATCGCCATATAACTCTTGAATGATCTCAGCGCCTCTGTCAAATCGTTTTGTCATAGCTCGATACTCCTCTCATTTTCTTGTGTGAACGTTACTTCGTTCCGATTGTAATTTATCCATCCTGTATATTCTGTGAAAAGGATTTAGCATGAGAATAAAAAAGGCCAGGCTCTCACTATTGGAGGCCTGGCATCTCTATATTTTCATGTGTCATTGCGAGGGCGTAAGCCCGAAGCAATCTCTCCTTTCGAGCAAATATGGAGATTGCCTCGCCCCTAACGGGGCTCGCAATAACATTCTTTTATTGTGGACGCTCTGTAAAGGAAATGTTAGGGTTTGTTAAAGTGTACTCCCCGCTAAGCGGAGAGCCGAGTGACAGCCAGGCTCGTAGTCGAAGCGCCCTTACAGGGAAAAAGCGAGTTTACTTGAAGCATGCTTCGACTACGGGCTTCACTTTGTTCAGTCCTCCGCTCAACGAGAAAAGTAGAATCAAAAGACGCCCCAGTATGGGGCGTCTTGATCTTTGATTGTGATTCTTACAAATAATATGTCATTCTCTGCAAATGCGTGGCCGGATCGATATGTTGCACGCGCACATCTTCAGGGACGTTCAGGCTGATGGGCGCATAATTCAAAATGGCCTTCACGCCGGCTTTGACCAGCATGTCGGTCACCTCTTGCGCGGCGGCTGCGGGGACTGTGAGCATGGCAACCTTAATACCGGCTTCCTGGATTGCATCGATGATACCGATCGTATCCTGTACCACAAATTCGTCGATTTGCTGCCCGACTTTGGCCTGGTCGTTATCGAAGACCATGGCAATACGGAACCCGCGGTTGACGAAACCCGGATAACGCGCCAGGGCGTGTCCCATGTCGCCTGCGCCAACAACCGCCACATCCCAGATGCGATCTATTTTCAGAATTTCACGCAGTTTGTCTATCAGGAAGGAAATGCGGTAGCCCGTCCCTTGCTTGCCGAATTCACCGAACTGGGAAATATCTTTGCGGATTTGGGCAGCTGAAATGCCGACGCGTTCCCCCAACTCTTGTGATGATGTTGTTTGAACGCCTTTATCAGCCATGCGTTGTAATGCGCGCAAGTAAATTGGGAGACGTCCAATAATGATGTCGGGTATTTTGTTTGCGTTCATGACTGACCTCAAAAACTGGAATAACCTTCATAGACTCTACCATAAAAAACCTGTTTGTACAATTAGCCACAAGTGTGAAATCCATAAAAAATTTTGACTCTTCAGAATTTGCCCTAAATCTTGACTTTTTTACGGAGAATCCTAAAGAGTCCAATTTTTCGGGAGGGGGCTATTTGGATGATTGTGTTAGAATTAAGAAATTACTGGAGCCCCTTATGTCAGATATGATTGAAGTAGTTATCGATAGCGTACGCGTCAGCTTGATGTCGCCACAACGTGTGGTGGTTTTACGCCAGACTGACGTAGAACGTTTTGTCCCTATCTGGGTTGGCCCTTACGAGGCTGAAGCCATCACGGTCGCTTTGCAAGAGATCGAAATGATTCGCCCGCTGACCCATGACCTGCTCAAAAGCCTGTTTGGCACGTTCAATGCCGAAGTCAAACGCGTGGAAATCGTCTCGTTGCGCGAGGAGATTTTCTTCGGCAATATTGTCGCGGAGGCCAACGGTGAGGAAGTCAACATCGATTCGCGTCCGTCCGATGCCATTGCGTTAGCGGTGCGAGCGCATGTGCCGATCTTCGTCCATCAAAGTGTGCTGGACGAGGCCGGGATAACGCCCGAAACGGACATGCAGATCGATAGTGCAGAAGCGGGCGAAGGCGCGGCCATGTCGGATGAAGGTAGTGAGCGTCTGTCTATTTTCGAGGATTTCATCGACAAACTGGACATGGGCAAGCTCGACGATAAAGATAAACCCGACGATGAAAGCGCCTCAGATGACAAGGAATCCTGATCTCGTTAAATGACCGAATACTTACCTCCCGAGCAATCAACCGCCCCCGCCACGCCCAGCATCCCTCACAGCCGAGAAGCAGAAGAAGCAGTCGTAGGGGCGGTACTGATTAACCCAGAAGCCTATTACGACGTGGCCCAGTTCCTGCAGGCGGACGATTTCTACATCCACCGCCACAAATGGATTTGGGAGGCATTTACGCGTCTGCACGAGCAGCGCACACCCATCGATATGCTGACCCTCTCCGACGAACTCGACCGAGTGGGGCAGTTGGCCGAACTGGGTGGCCCGGCCTACCTGACGGCGCTCATCAACCAGGTTCCCAGCTCGTTGAACGCCGAATCCTATGGCCGAATCGTGGAGGCACATTCCATCCGCCGCAAGATGATCAACGCCGCCAACCAGATTGCCTCACTGGCCTATAACGAAGAATCACTGGTCGATACCGTCATGGACGAGGCCGAAAAGGCAGTCTTCAACGTCAGTGAGCGGCGGCTCAAACATGACCTGGTGCCGATCTCGTCCGTATTAAGCGAGTATTACGACCGCATCGATGACCTGGCGAAACGTGACGACGAGATTTTTGGCGTCCCGACAGGCTTCATTGATCTGGACAAACTGCTCAGCGGATTGCAGCCCTCCGACCTGCTCATCATCGCCGGTCGTCCGGGTCAGGGTAAATCCGGTTTCCTGCTCTCGGTAGCCAAGAACGCTGCGCTGACGCATAAGAAGCATGTAGCAGTGTTTTCATTGGAAATGTCGAATGAGCAGGTGGTGCAGCGACTGATGGCGCAAGAGACGGCCATTGACTCGCAGCGCCTGCGCACCGGCAAACTGGCCGAAGAAGAATGGCCCTTGTTCACTCATGCCATCGAAGTGTTTTCCGATACCAAAATCTTCCTGGATGATACACCTGCTATCACGCCCTTGCAGTTGCGCACGAAATGCCGCCGCCTGCACATGGAGTATGGACTGGATTTGGTCATCATCGATTATTTGCAGTTGATGGGCGGTGACAACCGTACCGACAACCGCGTGCAGGAAGTTTCCTATATCTCGCGCAATCTCAAGGTGCTGGCGCGCGAGTTGAACGTGCCAGTGCTGGCTGCGGCGCAGTTATCGCGTGCGGTCGAGCAACGCTCGGACAAACGCCCGGTGCTGTCAGATTTGAGAGAATCCGGGAGTCTGGAACAGGATGCCGACATCGTCATGTTTATCTACCGCCCGGACCAGTATGAGAAAGACACCGTCAAACAGAATGTGGCTGAGATTATCGTGGCCAAGCATCGTAACGGTCCTGCTGGCAGCGTGGAATTGATCTTCCGCAGCTCTCTGGCCAAGTTCGAGAACGCTGCCACGAAGCATGTGAGTTTTAACGAACCATAATCAGTGTCATTGCGAGCCATCCTGAGCACGCCCAAGGATGGCGTGGCAATCTTATATTTATAGGTTACTTGAGATTGCTTTGTCGCTCTGCTTTCTGTCTCGGGATGGCACTCTCACAATGACATCATGAAAAAGATGACTTTCAAAGGCTTTACCGACTCCGAATCCTTCACCCAACTCCCCGACACGTTCTTTCAGAAATTGCTGGCTGAAATCGAGGATGGCGCGGAGTTGAAGGTGACCTTGTTCTTCCTGTGGCAAGTACAGCACATGGAAGGTCCGTTTCGGGCGTTGTGCCAAACCGATTTCGAGGAAAAGGCTCTGGGCCTGTCCCCGGACGAGGTCGCTGCGGGGCTGGAGAAAGCGGTCAAGCGCGGGAGCATGCTCAAAGCTGAGCATGATGCGGATATGTTCTACTTCCTGAATTCGCCACGCGGACGTGCCGCCGCGAAAGCCTTTGCACAAGGGAACTGGCGCGAGTCTGCTAAGGCCATGTCCGCGCCGCTGGTGGAACGTCCGAACGTGTTCAAGTTGTACGAGGAGAACTTCGGTCCACTGACACCCATGATCGCGGACATGTTGAAGGACGCAGAAGAGACCTATTCGCAGGAATGGATCGCAGAAGCTTTAGAAATAGCGGTCAAAAATAATGTGCGCAACTGGAAGTATGTGGAAGCAATTTTGAAGCGTTGGAAAGAAAAAGGTAAACATGAAGGAAAAGATCGACAAGACGCTGGCAAAGGTTCAGAGCGATACACAAAAAGCGAGTTCGAAGAATATCTCTAGCGAAGACCTGCCTGCCCCCGAAACTTTAGGGGATCCCAATTGCGAATTTTGTGGTGGGGTTGGTTTTTTGCGTTCAGATGTGCCCCTTGGTCATCCGGACTTTGGGCGTCTGGAAGCCTGTGTGTGCCGGAGCGGGGAAGTTGCCCGGAATGCCCGGGAGCGCCTGTATGAAATGAGCAACCTGGACCGCTTGAGCCACCTGACTTTGGAAAACTTCAGCACGTCCGGAAACCCGAAAGCTGAATTCGTAACGCCGCAGGAAGTTTCCAGCTTGCAGGCAGCCCAAGACGCCTCGGAAGAATTTTCCAATACGATGCAGGGTTGGCTTTTGTTGGAGGGGGCTTACGGCTGTGGCAAAACGCACCTGGCGGCCGCCATCGCAAATGCTGCTGTGCACAGGGGAATTCCAACACTTTTCATCACTGTCCCTGATTTATTGGATTCTCTACGGTTCGCCTTTGGTAATCCCGAAACCACGTTCGAAGCGCGCTTCGAAGAAATCAGGAACGCTGATTTGTTGGTGATGGATGACTTTGGCACACAAAACGCAACCTCCTGGGCGCAGGAGAAACTGTTCCAGATCATCAATTATCGTTATATCAACAAATTGCCGACAGTGATCACAACCAACCTGATCCTGGATGAGATCGAAAGCCGCATCCGTTCCCGATTGCAGGATTCCGATTTCGTGCAGCATCTTCGCATCTCTGCACCGGATTATCGCCGTCCGCACGAGACCAGCAACCCGGGCATCTCGATGCTGTCCATGCCGGACATCCAGAATATGACCTTTGGCAACTTCGAAACGCGCGATGACGAAGTTGGCAAGGAGATTGTCACCACTGTCATCAAAGAGAAGCAGGATAAATACGGACGGATTTACAAAGACAAAGAGATCATTCGGGAAAAGGTAACAGTCGAGCATGTCAAACGGCTGCATAGTGCTTTGAACGCTGCCGTTCAATTTGCGGAAAAACCAAATGGATGGCTGGTAATCCTGGGGCAGTCCTTTTCAGGAAAAACGCATCTGGCGGCAGCTATTGGCAACTACCGGCTGCTGTCGGGTGGCCAGGTTATCCTTACGCAGGTTTCGAGCTTGCTGGATTACCTGAAAGCTACCTTCAGCCCCAGCTCGGATGTCTCTTTTGACCGGCGCTCGTATGAAATCCGCACCACACCCTTATTGATCGTGGATGATATGAAAGAAGGCGGGACAAGCTCACTGTGGGCAGAAGACAAAATGCAT
Source organism: Anaerolineales bacterium (assembly GCA_049687655.1). Taxonomy (GTDB): domain Bacteria; phylum Chloroflexota; class Anaerolineae; order Anaerolineales; family Villigracilaceae; genus JAABUE01. Next base: position 10,351 of record JBAVJG010000611.1, read on the forward strand.
CAGATTTTGAATTATCGCTACTACAACGACCTACCCACCGTGATCACCTCAACCATGGACCCGGACAGCTTCGCCAAAAGCTATCCCAGCCTGTGGAACAGGATTCTAGACACGTCCAAATCTGAAGTGTGCGTTATTGATATGCCCCCATATCGCCGTATGAAGAAATCCGGTCAGGGCAAACGCTCCAACCGTAAGAAGTAACCATCCCCCATTTCGACTTCCGCAATCGCCATCGGGAAGGGGACGTAATGCCCGGGTGGATAATCGAAATCTGGGTCTTCGGGAATTGACAATAGAGAGAGCGACTCGTTAAACGCTCGCATCGTGACCGCCCCCTCGGCCTGTACACTGACCATAAGCCCATTTTCCAGCCCCCAGGTGATTCCGCCGGGGGTGTTTTGTTGTGTGTACTTCTCTGCCCAGCCAGGGGTGAAACGTGTGTCTGGGTCAACCAGCAGGGAGATTTGAGTGGTCATGGTCTCCTCAGTCTGGTATTCAACTTCAAGACCTGTTTTCGTCAGTTTGAAAGTTTTTACACGCGTTCCATCCAGGGATGTAAAAGTGAACGTACTACCTTCGATAGCAGTCTCATAGGGTTTGAAAGGATCGTCCACATCCGCAAACGCGCCGGGATACGCGCCCGGGTCGGCGGCCTCGCCCGCGGACAGATCCCACGTGGACGGGTCGCTCAGTCCCACGGCAACCTGCCAGGATGGGCCGATAAGTTGGTGGAGGTTCTCTCCCTCGCGAGTGAAGAGGTACGTCAGGCGCGCGCCCTGGGGATCGAGGATGGCAAGATAGTTTTCATCCGCGAGGATACATTCTAGCCCACCATCTTTGTCAAGGTCGGTCTCACATTGAGAGAGAGGAGAGCCATCCCAGTTTTTGGCAAAATCCAATACTGGCCGGGTCAGGTTTTCGTATTGGAATTTTAGATTTGGGATCGATTCACTGAGATTAGCGGGCAGCACTTCCGGTTCGTCAGACTTTGTTGAGAAGTCCATCAGGTCATCCGCTGACAGGCTGTGAATATAGGGACGGCTGGCGAAGTAGGCCAGCGTCGGGCCGGCCATGTCGGGGCTGCCCCAGGTCGTGAAACGAAGATTGCCACCCAGTACGAGCAAGTCTTTTTCGTCAGTGTTGAGCGCAGTATCGAGCAGCGCGCGGCGGACTTCGAGCGAGGGTCCCTCTGATGTGGGTTGTGTGGCTTCGGCCCCCGCGGCGATGGGGATGAGGCGGGTATTACTAAAGAGCGGCCGGTAGATGTGGGACAGATCACTGGAAAGAACGAAAGTAGAGCGAGATGTTAAAGTGCCCCATGCAAATGGGCTGGAGGAAAACTCAAACAGCACCTCTTGCTCTGGCTGGTCGGGCAAGATGAGCAAACCTGCTTGTTCCATCCGTCGGATACGCGGCAATACGCCCATCGCATCTAACGCGGACAGGTTGGCAGGTTCTTTCAAATCAAGTAAAACGATTGGGACTTGATATTCTTCTGCCGCGTCCAGCAGATGCTTCAGGCCGTGACGCTCGCCGCGCGGACCGCTGTGCGCCCCGTCCCAGGCGCGCAGGGCTTCGGCGGGGAAGCGGCCTGTGAAAGCCTCATGGAAGGTCAGCAGCAGGGGCGCATACTGGGTTGGGACCGGGCCGTCCAGCGTCAGGCCTGTGATTTCGTCTTCGGGCGTAGATACGTCTACACGCGAATCGGAAGGGATTTCAGAGAGGGGGATTTCTAAGATAGCGGTAGCAAGCTGAGGGTCGATGGAGATGCGAGTGGAGTCGCCTTCCGTTGGGAGGTGGATTTCGAGCGGAACAGCGTCAGGTGCAGAGGCGTCTTCAATCCGAATATCCAGAGAAAGTTCTTTGGAAGAATGGAAATCGAGCAGGTCGATGCGGATTTGTAAGTTCTCGTCGTTCGCTCGCAGATAGACGGCGGTCAAGTCATAGGCTGGTGTGGTCGCGTCTGCCGGGTTAAGCGCGCGTAAAGCGTTGGCCCAGGGGTGGTCAGATTGGAGAGTTCTTTCAGAGGGGGGTGAGCATGCGGTTAGCAGGATCAGAAACAAAATCCCCGCAATCAGGCTGGAGCGAGGGGTTGGAGTGGGGTAATTCATCCGAAATGATTATTGAGATAATTGCACGATCACGGTATAGGCGATGTAGTTGATTGACGTGTTCCCTTGAGCGGGTGTGAGCCGCAAATAATAGGGCGAGCCCACAAAAAGATACAACTGCAACCGGCTGGGGTGTCCGCAGAAGATATCACTCCAACCTTGCAGGAGGGCTTCGTTCTGGATGAGTTCTACATTCAACGGGCCGCCCCCCGTACAGTTCAGGGTCACCGAGACGATGGTTTCCTGCCCGGGCTCCCCTTCGAGCGTAAACTGCACCCAGTCTTCAGGGTCGCCTTCAGGGGACGAAATGTCGCTGCTGTAGTTGAACGTGCGCACGGATGTTTTTGACATCGAAATGCTGACAGCCGGGGACTGGACTGAATCACCATCCGGGAAGGCGGTTGCCAGGGAAAGTGTCGGCTCCGCGGATGGA
>JBAVJG010000612.1:0-2059 GCA_049687655.1 Anaerolineales bacterium
GCGAGCGAAGCAATCTCCTGAGAGCAGAATTTTCCCGTTTAGGTGGAGATTGCTTTGGCAAAAAACGCCTCGCAATGACATCCCCTTGGGATTTTGACCGTAAAAAAATCCAAATGCGATTGCCCTAACATAACTCAATTCTGCTTGTTTTATCATCTTTTCTGTGTCATAATGGATAAATATTATCCAAAATAATATATTAAAGAGGGCGTAATGTCAAAAAATATTGTTGTTCTATCCGACGGCACAGGGCAGGAAGGCGGCAGGGGGCACGACTCGAACATTTATAAATTGTTCAGGATGCTCGAAGACCGTACAGACAGGCAGATCATTTTCTACGACGAGGGGCTTGGAACTGATTGGCACAAGGTTACAGGAAATGCCTTCGGTGCAGGTTTTTCAAATAATCTGTTAGAGTGTTATAAATTTATCTTTGATAACTATAATTCTGGAGACAGAATTTTTTTATTTGGCTTCAGCCGCGGGGCTGCAACGGTCAGGAGCCTGGCCAGCTTCATTCATTATTTCGGCATTCTTCCCCATTCTCGTCCTGAATTGATCAAAAAGGCTTTCAAACTATACTCGAAAGGCCAGGATAAATTAAGTTTGGAATTATTTAAACAGACCTACAATTTGTTCAAAGGTGGGCAAGTTGAAGAGGTGGAAGATGAGTTGAACAAAAAGGCAACAGAATTTGTGCATAAACATCCGAACCAATGGGCAAAAGTTGAATTCCTGGGGGTATGGGATACTGTTCCTGCCCTGGGTCTGGTTGCGCTGGCCGGGCTAAATACTGCTTTAGGAAAACTCTTTCGATATAACTTTCATGATTTCAAGTTGCATCCAAGCGTTAAAAACGCGTATCACGCATTGTCCATTGACGATGACAGATTGTGGTTCCATCCATCCGTTTGGACAAAGAAAACCCGGGAAGAGCAAATTGTAGAGCAGGTCTGGTTCAGCGGTGCACATACGGATGTAGGCGGAGGTTTCAATGAATCTGGCCTATCTGATATTACGCTGGAATGGATGTTTGAAAAAGCTGTAAGCTATGGCTTGCGAATTCATCTCGGTTCGCGCGAATATTGGAATTTTGTTGTTGCCCCTGATCCCATAGATCTCTATCACCCACCTCGAAAAGGTTTTGGAAAGATATTTAAGAAAGGACCAAGGAATGATGTTTGGAACAAACAAGGGGCTAGCGCCGAATTTGGTCGGCCGGTTATCCATAGAAGTGTTTTAGAGCGATATAAGAGGGTTGACGAGAATCCCTGGATTTTGGAAGAGACCACTAAAAGCTCGATCTATTTTAAAGAGGGTGAATTCAAAAAGTTTCTTAGGCAAAAGTTCTATGAATCTTTGAAGTATGAATGGAAGAAATATGACTGGGAAGAAGATAAACAGCAGACCCAAAAATTCGATGAATGGATCAAAGAATCAGATTACAAAGATTATTACTATTCCTATGATTGGGATTTCTATAAATCATATATGGAAGATGAGTATAAAAAACATTCCATACAATGTTGGAAAGAGAAGAAGAAGGTTGAATCCCAAAGCGAATGGATGGAAAAAAATCCTTACAGTAACGATAATAACCTTGACCCAGACTGGTTAGACAGTTATCAACCCTACAAAGATTGGCTTAAAGACCACACTGCGAAATATGATAACCAGACCTATTACGTTGAACCTTTCAGATCGTTGGCTTTCGAAAAGTCGGAAAACACCAAATGCTACAGCCCTATGCAAGGAGCTAATAAAGAAAAAACGGAGAAACCTGGGCAGTATGTTCTCTCCTTACGAGACTATGATGAAGAAACACTGGAAAAAATCTTCAAAGAATATGATGACATGCTGAAGCCTCCAATAAAAGAAGTGGAGATAACGAATCTTCTTCGAAAACTGCTTCAAAGAAACTTCACAGTTGTGAAATTAAATGCTGATGAAAATAAGGAAATAATCGATAAGATTAATTCCAAGAATAAGAAGTTGATTAAAAGGGGAATTAATCAAAATAAGAAAAAAGACGACAGGATCGGATATGACCTCCGCCGCT
>JBAVJG010000613.1:0-5219 GCA_049687655.1 Anaerolineales bacterium
GACCTCCCGCTCGGCACAGCCGACAGCCTGTATCTGAAACTGGGTGACTGGCTGGGATGGGTAGCGCTGGGTGGCATGGCATTCTTCACCATTTTCTCGAAAAAATTGGTGAAGTTGGCAGAGAAACAGAACTGATCCCGCGTAATCAAATCTGCAAATTCTTGTATACTTATCACATGGAAATGCAAAAGACTTTTACTCAAACCAAGAATAGCCTGAAAGAAGTACAGTGGAGGTGGATCTTCGGAGCCACCTTCGCTGTCTTTGTTGTAACTCAAATTGTCATGTTCTTCATCATCTCGATCAATGTTGCCCGCAGCTCGGCGGCCGGGAATACCCTCAGCCAGGACGAGATCATGCAACTTTCTGACACACTTGGCAACTGGATAGGGCCGTTCGTTTTTCTCAGCCTTACCTTTTTTGCAGCCCTATGGCTGGCAATCAAAGTCCGTATTGCGCCCCGCTTGCACGGATTAATGATTGGGGTAGTACTTGCAAGCGTTTCGCTGATTGCTGAAGTTGTTCTCTCGCCCTCGCTCGACTGGAACGAAATCTTTTTTTCAGGGGTTCTTGTTCTTCCTATCGGATGGTTGGGCGGTTATCGTGGCGAGACTATTCTCAAGAACCGCGAGGCGGTCTATCGCACCAGCCAGGCGCTAAAAGGCGCCGACCGTGCGGGGATCCTCAAAGCGATCGGGGAACAGCTCGCAGGCTCTTTGGTGGTGTTGATCGCTCTGGTGGATCGGGACGGGAATGTGGATTCAGCCTCCGCCTGGTCTTCTTCTCCAAACCGGGCTATCCCGGCATCCATCCCCACGCTTCAATCCACGAATGAACCTGCCACCGTTCTTAGGGGGACTCAACTGCCCCAGGCGGATACCGGCATCCACTCGCTGCTGGTGCTGCCGCTATCACAGGTGGACGAAACGCTGGTAGTTGGTTCCCGCAGCCGGGACGGGTTCTCCCGCACCGATATCCAAAACTACCTGACCATCGCCGAGCAGGTAGCACTCTCGCTAGAGAACCTGCATCTGGTTGAACAGGCGCATCAGACGGGCATCACGCAGGAGAGGCAGCGGTTGGCAGCGGAAATCCACGATTCGCTGACGCAGGGTTTCATTAGCATCGTGGCCCTTACCGAGATCGCTGAAGCTAAATTGGAAAAATATCCACAGGAATTGCGCAATGAGTTCCAGTCATTGCTCAATCAGGCCCGCCAGACCGCCCGCAACAACCTGGCCGCCGCCCGCCAGATGACCTGGGCCTTGCGTCCCGATTTGCAGCAAGTGATTCCGCTGACCGAATCGCTGGCAAGCCTTGCCAATAACTGGGCTTCGAAAAGCGGTATCCCGGTGGAATTTTCATCGTCAGGCGATGCCCGGCAATTGCACCCCGACGTTGAAACCGCCCTTGTGCGCACCACCCGTGAAGCGCTAACTAACATCCAGAAGCACGCCCAGGCCACGCAGGTAACCGTCACCCTGACATACATGGACACGTTGGTTGCGCTGGATGTGAAGGATAACGGCCGGGGTTGCGATCCGGTGTCACTCTCACAAAGTGACGGCGGCGGCTTTGGGCTGAAATCCATCCGAGAGCAGGTCGAACAGCTTGGCGGCGAACTGACTATCGAAAGCGAACCCGGCAAGGGTTGTACGGTTGCCGTTGCCTTGCCCGTTATGTAAAAGGAGCAATCATGGACAAAATAAAAATCCTTATGGCTGATGACCACCCCGTTGTGCGTGCCGGCATCCGCGGCATGTTGGAAACCCAACCGGACTTCGAAGTGATAGCTGAAGCCGAAAACGGACAGGCAGCCATCGAACAGGTTACGAAACTCAAACCGGATGTGGTCTTGATGGATCTGCGCATGCCCGAAATGGACGGCGTGGAGGCGATTGGCAAAATCAAAGAAAGCCACCCAGACATTCACATTCTAGTCCTGACCACCTACGACACAGACGCCGATATCGTCCGCGCGGTGGAGGCGGGCGCAACCGGTTATCTACTCAAGGATGCGCCGCGTGATGAACTCTTCCGTGCCGTCCGTGCTACTGCCAAGGGAGAGACCGTGCTGGCTCCACCGGTAGCAGCCCGTCTCATGGGGAAGGTGCGTGAAGGGGGCGATACTGCGCTCAGCGCCCGCGAAATCGATGTCCTGATGTTGGTAGCTCGCGGCGCTACCAATCAGGATGTGGGCGAAAAGTTACATATCAGCACTGCCACGGTCAAGTCCCATTTGCTGCAGATCTATCAGAAACTGGGTGTTTCAGACCGAACGGCCGCAGTGACAACTGCAATTGAACGCGGGGTTATCCGGTTGTCATAAGCCGTGGAAAGAACGTATCGTCAACCCCAGGCAATAAAGCTGGTTGCCTGGATCTATATCGCGCTGACAACACCCGTTTTTCTTGTGCTCTTTTGGAAATCTTCACAGGGAAGAGTCGAGGATAAGTCTGTCTTGATCTTCATCCCATTATTGTTCATGCCATTCTACATCGGCGCATGCTGGCTGCTCTGGCATTTTCGTGGACAGTTCGTTCTCACAAATGAAGGCGTCACACTCGATCAATTTGGCAGATTCATGTCTATAACTTCCATCAAATTGATGGTGGAAGACAACTCAAAAATTAACATCGGAGGTATCTATGAAAATCAAAAAAGTTCTTTCCATTACGTTAAAGCTCTTTGCCGTTTGTATCGCAATGACCATCAGTTTTGCAGTCGCGGCGGGAATCGCCAATCCGGGAGCCGCTTCCAATACTCAATCACCTGAAGAAGCAGCGCAAGCGGGGATGGCATTGTTGATCGTCAGCGCTGTTAACGCCTTGTTATTAGCCTGGCCCATCGCCCGCTCCCGCTGGCACGGGTTGAAATTGGTCGGCGCGATTCTTTTCGTGTTATTTAGCGTCCAGACATTCATGTCTCAGGTCGAAACCATCTTCTTTGGCAGCGCGTTCAACATCTCTGCAACGGAAATGAGAGGCATTATTTTGACTGGCTTCCTCACCGCTGTCTTTTTCTCGTTTCTGGCGGTACTCATCATGGGAAAAATGCGCAAGCCGAAAGATGAGGAAGAACCCGCTCCTTCGCTTGATCTATCTCCGCGGGATTGGGCAATGCGTCTCATTCTGCTGCCACTGGCATATATCGCGTTCTATTTCCTATTCGGATATTTTGTTGCATGGCAGTCGCCAGATGTCCGCCAATTATATTCGGGCAGTACAGACATCGCCCCGTTCTTTGCGCACATGGCGAATACGCTTCAAAATTCGCTGGAGATCATCCCCTTCCAATTTGTTCGCGGATTGATCTGGATCGGGCTGGCATTCCCCATTCTGCGTTTGATGAAAGGCGGCGCATGGGAAAAAGCCATCGTGGTTGGGTTTCTCTTCGGTTTGCTACTGACCACCCAACTACTCTTCCCCAACCCCTACATGCCCGCGCCTGTCAGGCTGGCGCACTTCATTGAAACATCAACGTCAACCTTCCTTTACGGCGTATTGATCGGAAAAGTATTTGCGCCGCAAGGTAACAAGTAAATAAAAAGATCCGCGGTGTTAATCATTTCAATACTCATCTCCGTTTTGGCAATCGCTCCGCTTGGCGCGCTGATTCTCCAAATCCGCAAGCAAACTTCCGCGACGATGAAAAGTCAATGAAATTCAAAGAGATCATTAGCGGCTTTTTATTGGCGGGCGGATGGGGCTCCATGCTGCTCTCGGTCGCCTTTTACGCGCTCTTCTGGCGCGTGGACAACGAACCCGGCGCGAAAGATATCCCTGGCCTGCTTTGGGCGGCCATTTCATTTTGCTCCCTGGGCGGCCTGGCATTTCTTGGCAGACACATTTATCTCATCAAACAAAAAGCCTGGACATTGTTGTTCATTTCCTGGGGTTTGTGTGTCACCTTGTTGGTTGGTGGGATCGTGTTATCTCTGATTTTGTTACTTCTGCTGGTGTGATATGTATGACAGATACAGAAAACTTAGAAACTGAAGAACTCGAGAAAAAGCAAAAGAAACGCCTGTGGATCGGCCGTATTTTGAGCGGAATCTCCCTGCTGATAAGCATGGTGCTTGGCATCTGGCAAGCTTATCTGCTACCAATCACTAATTCTCTAGCCGAGCAGGGACGCATGCACGAAGGCGATTCGGATGGTTGTTTTTACGGGTTTGCTATTAGTATTGACCATTTTTATCTCGCCGATTGTCACCATCCTGTCCATCATCCTGGGTGGATTTGGGTTCCATCTCAAGGCGCGCACCCTGGCCATCATCGCCTGGATCGCTGCGCTGGCGACATTAATCCCCATCTGGCCTTACCTTACAAGTTTCTTTGGAGGTTAAATGACTAACCAAAAACGCTTTTACGATATCGACTGGCTGCGCGTGCTAGGGATGTTCACCATCTTCCTGTTCCACAACGCGCGCTTTTTCAACGAATATGACTGGCACGTCAAAAACTTCCAATTGGATTTTGGCATGTCCGTGTTCGTTGCCATCCTCGACCACTTCATCATGCCGCTCTTTTTTGTGCTTTCCGCCATTGCCATCTACTATGCTCTCAAAAAACGCACCAATGCCGAATTCATACGTGAGCGCGTCACCCGGTTGCTCATCCCGCTGGGTGTCGGCATCTTCACGCACATCATCATACAGGTCTACATCGAAAACATCACGCACGGACAGTTCACGGGCACATTCTGGCAGTTCATTCCACACTACTTCAACGGCTGGTACGCTTTCGGCGGCAACTTCGCCTGGATGGGCCTGCACTTGTGGTACTTGCTGATGCTGTTCCTATTCTCGTGGCTGATGCTGCCCGTCTTCCAACGTATCAACCGCTCACAAAATTTCACCAAAAAACTCGCAGACCTCGTCGCCAAACCCTTTGGCGTGTACCTGTTCATCATCCCGTTATTTTTGATGGAATTCTTAGTCAGCCTGTCTCCAGGAACCGTCGGGCGGCGCGACTTCGGCGGATGGAGTCCCCTGACGTATCTGGTCTTTTTCGTGATCGGATATCTGCTAGCGACCGACGGACGTTACCGCCCTGCCATCGAGAAAGTCCGCTTCGTCTCCCTGACCCTAAGCTTGCTGACCGTTATCGCAGCTTATATCTTGCTGGCAGAGATGGGCGTCTCTGGCGCAAATCCGGTTTACTTACTCGTACGCACCACTAATTCCTGGTCCTGGTTGTTGACATTCCTGGGTTTTG
>JBAVJG010000614.1:0-10777 GCA_049687655.1 Anaerolineales bacterium
CGAAACAATAGTAGATTAAATTCTTATTTTAAGCAACTCATTCACCATAAATTCACCCGATGAGTCCCTAATGTCATATTATCATGACTACAACAGAACTGCCACTTTTGTACGATTTATTTTTAGATTTCAAAACGCCCGATATATCCAATCTGTGAGAAATTTTTTACAAAACTCATCAGATTTATCTAAAAACATGCGCATATAATACTCGATTAATTTATCTATTGCAACCCTTTTCGTAAAAGTTGCATTAATATTCAAAACTTATGGTCCAAATTTTATCTTTTTTCCTTTCCAAGGAAAAAAGATAGTACTTACTCAGTTTGCAAAAGGTTACCGAAAACAAGCGGGCTTCTCCCGCTCAATATTGTAACTCCCGGAAAAATCAAAAACAGCTTCCGGAAATGGAAGCTGTTACATTATTTAACACTGTGGATTTTAGATGGTCTCCCCCTTTGATGTGGTTATTTTTTGAACCGCGAAGAGCGCAAAGCCCGAAAAGGATTAACTGTTTTTCTTCGCGTTCTTAGCGTGCTAAGTGCCCGTAAGGGTATTGCGGTAATTTTGATGTGACAATTTATCCAACCACACTATACGGGCAGGGAGCTACCGGATTTTATACCTGTGGCAGATTACGCCGTAGCAAGTTATACATTCCCAGGCCGCGCACGGTCCCCTCGACCGTACAAGTCAGAGGATTATCTACCAGGTAAGCGGGAATGCCCAGGGATTTGGTCAGCAGCTTATCGATCCCGCGTAGAAGTGCACCTCCGCCGCACAGGGCCACCCCACGGTCGATGATGTCTGCCACCAGTTCCGGGGGCGTCTTTTCAAGTACACGACGGCCGGTCTCGATGATGTTCTTGAGCGGTTCCTGTAAAGCCTCGACGATCTCACCCGTTGTCAGTGTGACCGGACGCGGCAGACCTGTAACCTGATCCTGGCCCTGCACTTCCATGCTCTGTTCCATATCCTGTGGCACTGCCGCACCAATCCGGATTTTGAGTTGCTCGGCGGTTGTCTGAGCGATGATCACCCCGTACTTCCTGCGTACATATGTGACAATGGCGTCATCCAGGTCAAGCCCGCCACCACGCAGCGTATCCGCAGAGACAATGCCATACATGGCCATGACAGATGCTTCAGTCGCGCCACCGCCCAGGCAAATGACCATATTGCCAGAAGGAGAGCCGATGGGTAAGTCGATGCCAAGCGCAGCAGCCAAAGACTGCTGGATCAAGAATGCCTCGCGACTACCTGCCTCCATAACTGCTTCAAAGACCGCGCGACGCTCCACACTGGTGACCCCGTATGGGACAGAAATCATCACACGCGGACGGAAGATGCGCATTGAGCCACTGACACGACGCAGGAGATAGGCTAAAAGGGTTTCAGTGATCTCGTAATCGGCGATCACGCCATTTTTGAGGGGCCGTGCAACTTCGATGCTCTCCGGCACGCGACCGTACATATCAAGCGCCTCTCGCCCGACTGCCACCATCTTTTGCTCATCTACTTCAATAGCAACAATAGTCGGTTCCTCGAGCAACACCTGCGTGCTGTCGGCCAGACGGGTAAACATCGTGCCCAGGTCTATACCCAGGTCTTTAGAAAAGACTGCCACTAGGCCCCTAATTCTCTTCGAATAGACGTGTGGAAACCTTACGGTAACGGCGCAGCGCATCCAGCCGCAGGTTGGAGCGCCGCAAAGCAGCTTCAACAGCGAGATAGGTGTCTGTATCCGCAGGGATGCCTTTTTCCAGCATCTCTTCCGCACGTTTACGGGCTGCTTCAGCGCGGTCCAGGTCAATTTCCCGGATGTTCTCGGCCGCATCGGCAAGCACCGTAACGATATCCGGCTGGATTTCTGCTACACCACCAGCCACTGTGAAGATTTCCTCCTTGTCTTTGGTACGCACTTTGATAATGCCATATTTGAGGGTCGTCAAAAGCGGTGCATGATGAGGCAAGATTCCCATCTCGCCTGCTGAACCCGGCAATACGACAATATCGACATCGCCTTCAAAGACCATACGGTCCTGAGAGACTATTTCACAGCGGATTGGCATGATCCATCCTATCCTTGAGAGCCCAGTTTCTCAGCTTTTTCGCGGACATCTTCGATGGTTCCTGCCATCATGAAGGCCTGTTCGGGCAGGTCATCGCACTTGCCATCCAGAATTTCACGGAAGCCGCTAACGCTTTCGGCCAGAGGCACATAGCGGCCGGGAATGTTGGTGAAGCGTTCAGCCACGAAGAAGGGCTGGGAGAAGAAACGTTCGATCTTACGGGCGCGAGCCACAATCAGCTTATCATCTTCGCTCAACTCATCAATACCAAGGATAGCAATAATGTCTTGCAAGTCCTTATAACGCTGAAGGATACGTTGGACTTCACGGGCAACAAAGTAATGTTCTTCGCCCACGATATTGGGATCAAGGATTCGCGATGTCGAGGTGAGCGGGTCCACAGCCGGGTAAATTCCCTTTTCCACGATGGAGCGTTCGAGTGCGATGGTTGCATCCAGGTGGGTGAAAGTCGCCACCGGGGCGGGGTCGGAGTAGTCATCCGCGGGCACATAAATTGCTTGCATCGATGTAATAGAACCGGTACGTGTGGACGTAATGCGTTCCTGCAACTCACCCATTTCGGTCGCCAGCGTGGGCTGGTAACCCACAGCGGAGGGCATACGCCCGAGCAGCGCCGATACTTCTGAACCCGACATAGAGAAACGAAAGATGTTGTCGATGAAGAGCAACACATCGCGGCCCTGGTCGCGGAAGAATTCGGCCATAGATAGCGCCGAAAGCGCCACACGCAGGCGCACACCGGGAGGCTCGTTCATCTGGCCATAGACCATGACGGTATCTTTCATAACGCCAGATTCGAGCATTTCACGGTATAGCTGCGTGCCTTCACGGGTGCGTTCCCCCACGCCCGCAAAGACTGAATTCCCTTCATGCTCAGTAGCTACCGAACGGATAAGCTCCATGATGATGACAGTTTTGCCGGTTCCAGCGCCGCCGAAGATACCAGTCTTACCGCCCTTGGTGAAAGGCGCAACCAGGTCAATGACCTTAATACCGGTCTCGAACACTTCTACGTTCGTAGTCTGCTCGGAAAATGGGGGTGCAAGACGGTGAATGGGATAGCGGGTGGCTGCATTAACTTCACCCTTCCTATCGATAGGGCGGCCCAGTACGTTAAAGATGCGTCCCAATGTCGCTTCGCCAACCGGTACGGTGATGGGCTGTCCCATAGCCCGGGCAGGGACTCCGCGTTGCAACCCATCGGTCGAGTCCATTGAGACTGTACGGACCACGTTGTTGCCCATATCTTTCTGGATTTCAAGGATCAGCGGTTCTTTATCTAAACGTTCAACTTCAATCGCCTCGTAAACATCCGGAATATCACCTTCGGGAAATTCCACATCCACCACACCACCAAGGATTTGTACGACACGGCCAGTTGCTTTTGCCATGATTGCCTCCAAGTATCGGGAATTACTCAGACAGCGCTTCCGCGCCGCCCACAATGTCTAAGATATCGTTGGTGATCGCCTGCTGGCGCACCTTATTGTATTTCAACTGCAATCCATCTATCAATTCGAGAGCATTCTCGGTTGCAGTGCGCATGGCAATCATACGTGCCGCGTGCTCACTGGCCAGCGACTCAAGGATTGCCTGGTAAACCTGCAGAGCTATAAAGCGCGGGATGATTTCGTCCAGGATTTCGCGCTCGGCGGGTTCATAAATGTAAGCAGCAGATGACATACGGGACTGATCAATGACGACGTGTTCGTGCTCTGCTTCCAGTTCCAATGGCAGGAGTTTCTGCATTTCTACCGTCTGACGCGCCATGGAATAGAAGTTGGTGTAGATCAAGAACACTTCATCCACTTCACCGTTCAGGAAAGAATCTACCGCCAGGCGACCGATGGCCGAGACATCAGCAAAGGAAGGTGCAGCAGGCAAGTTGCTGAAATCTGCGATCACCTGCTTGCGACGGCGGAATAACAAGTCACGTCCCTTGCGGCCAACGGCAATGTACTTGACCGGTACTTTATAATCGTCAAAATTCTGGGTTACAAAACGGATCACGTTGGTGTTGTATGCGCCTGCCAGACCACGGTCGCCAGTGATGACAAAGACCAGAGCATTCTCAACATTCGCACGCTCAGTTAATAACGGATGCAGCTGGTCGCGTCCGGGTTGAGCTGCAACATGAGTCAGCACCTGCCAGGCTTTGGTTGCATAGGGGCGAGTCGAGTTGACCGCATTAACGGCACGGCGCACCTTGCTGGCACTGACTGCCTCGAGCGCTCGCGTTACTTGCGAAATGTTTTTGACACTGCGGATTCGCATCCGCATTTCTCGTCCGGAAGCCATACTTTATCCTTGCCAGGTGCTTGCAAAGGTTTCGAATGCTGTGACCATTCTGGAGCGCAAGTCGTCACTGAGGGCCTTCTCCTCGATGATTTCCTTACCAATTTCAGGATGCGAGGAAGACACAAAACGCAGTAGATCGGTCTCCCACTGACGCATCTTGTCGACCGGGACCTGGTCTGCGTAACCACTTGTGCCAGCCAGAATGACTATGACCTGTTCTTCCAACTCCATCGGTTCATATTGCGGCTGCTTGAGTAATTCCTGCATGCGCTGGCCTCGATCCAATTGGCCGCGGGTAGCCTTATCGAGGTCAGCAGCCATCAGGGCGAACGCGGCCAACTCACGATAAGAGGCCATATCCAGGCGCAGACGTCCAGCTACTTGTTTCATAGCTTTGGTCTGAGCATCGCCACCTACACGGGAGACCGAGATACCCACATTCACAGCCGGACGAATTCCGGCATTGAACAGATTGCTCTCCAGGTAAATTTGTCCGTCGGTAATGGAGATGACGTTCGTGGGAATATAGGCAGAAACATCGCCGAGCAGAGTTTCGATGATCGGTAGAGCCGTAAGTGAGCCGCCTGTGCCAGCCACTTTGGCGAGCTTGTAATTATCAGCATCCTGCATTTCCTTGAGCGCTTCAGCAGCCTGGTCCTTGGAAATCGGTCCCCTGTAAACAGTATCATTGACAGCGTCTTTTTCATCAGCTTCGCCATCAAAATCTTTGCCGACGATTACGTAACTGGTAGCCAAGCGAGCAGCGCGTTCCAGCAATCGAGAGTGCAGGTAGAAAACATCACCTGGATAAGCCTCTCGTCCCGGCGGGCGGCGCAGGAGCAGGGAAACCTGGCGATAAGCCCAGGCGTGTTTGGAAAGGTCATCATAAATCACCAGTGCATCGCGTCCGGTTTCCAGGAATTCCTCGCCCATGGCGCAACCGGAGTATGGAACAATATACTGCAAAGCAGCTGATTCATCCGCTGAGGCCATCACCACGATGGTGTGTTCCATAGCGCTGTTTCGTTCAAGGATGCCGACCGTACGAGCCACCGCAGCCTTCTTCTGGCCGATAGCAACATAAATGCAAATCAGATCCTTCCCCTTTTGGTTGATGATCGTGTCGATAGCGATAGCTGTCTTGCCTGTCTGACGGTCACCAATAATCAATTCACGTTGACCACGGCCAACCGGGATCATCGAGTCAATTGCCTTGATACCGGTTTGGACTGGGGTATCTACATCCTGGCGTTGTACCACACCTGGCGCAATTCGCTCGACCGGGCGATAGCCGCTGGATGCGATTGGGCCTTTGCCGTCAATCGGTTCGCCCAGAGCGTTTACAACCCGTCCAATCAGGCCGTCCCCAACAGGAACGGAAGCAATTCGCCCCGTCGCCCGGACCGTCATGCCCTCTGTAATTCCAGTGTACTCACCCATGATGATCACGCCAACACTGTCCTTCTCCAGGTTGAACGCAGTCCCCATCACGCCGTTGGAAAATTGAACCAATTCCTGGGAGCGGACATTCGCCAAACCGTGCACGCGGGCAATGCCATCGCCCGCCTCCAAAACGGAACCAATATCACTGATACCAACTTCCGGTTCGAAATCGTCTATTTGTTTTTGAAAATCGCTGGTAATTTGCTTTATCAGATCTGACATTTCGCCTCCGCACCGATGTGGTGAAATGATTTCTAGTAGCAGATCGCTACAGTATTCCTCTCTTGACACACAATTGCCCGGATTATTTTCATATCCGGGCACACCTTGGGAGCATGACCCTCGGGTTGCTTCCAGAACCTGATTTGTGTGCATGTGAACCTAATCACAGATGAGCGTAATAATACCTGAAAGGCATTATATTGTCCAGTTACAATCGTCACACTTGAGTTTTACGGGTGTTCATTTATACTATGACGTATGTATGTAGTTCAATGAGACAAAAGGAGAAGTATGTCTGTCACAAATATACCCAAAAAAGACAGTGACCAGCCTCCCGGTACGCGTACGAAGCGTTTCTGGCGGGTGGCAGTGCTGGCCAATATTAAAGACGAAAACAAACCCAAACCCGAGGGTGTTCCACCGGATGCTTTTGCTGATTTTGACCATATCGAAACAGTGCAGTCCATCCAAAAAGCGATTGAAACTGACGGTCATGAAACCCAGTTCATCCTGGCCGATGAGAACCTGCCTTTTGCCCTCAAAGAATACAAACCAGATATCTGCTTCAACATTGCCGAGGGTCTGGGCGGCGATGCGCGCGAGGCGCAAGTTCCTTCTCTGCTGGAAATGTTGCGTATCCCCTACACCGGATCGCGTGTGTTAACCAACGCCATTGCGCTCGACAAAACATTGACGAAACGCATCTGGCGCGACCGACGCCTGCCCGTTGCCCCCTTTCAGGAATTCGTCACTGGAGAAGAACCACTGCGCCCCGAACTGAAATTCCCGTTGTTCGTAAAGCCCGCCCGCGAAGGGACCGGCATGGGCGTTGACATGCGGGCACGTGTGGAAAACGAAACCGAGATGCGCGAACGTGCCAAATATGTGGTCAATTCCTACCATCAACCGGCTCTGGTAGAAACCTTCCTGCCCGGACGGGAATTTACCGTTGGGCAACTGGGACGGCGCGATGCCAAACTGCACAGCCGTCACCCTGAATGGTATGAAGCCGATGGCATCCACCGTTTGCCCATCCTGGAATTGAAAACAGAAAAATCTACCACGCCCGGAATTTACAGTCATGCTGCCAAAGCCCAGCAACTGGGAGAAGCAGGTGCGCCAGAATATATCTGCCCGGCGGATGTCGAACCGAATCTGGCGAAAAAGCTGCATCACCTGGCTTTGCGCGGGCACAACCTGCTATTCGCTACAGATGTCTCGCGCGTGGACTTTCGCCTGGATGCCGAGGGCAACCCTCGCCTGATCGAGATTAACCCGCTGCCCGGCCTGACACCTGGTTACAGCGATTTATGTTTGCAAGCCGCAGCGGAGGGCATCAGCTATGAAGATTTGATCCTGGAAATCCTGTATCTGGCAGCAGGAAGATGGGATTTATTGGAACCGCGCGAACTACCACCTGAAAAACCGAAGAAAAAGAAAAAGTAAGTTCAGCACACAATCATCGAAAGTAAGGCGACTCATGCGAGGAGCAGAATCCCACGATGCTGGAAAAGTTGAACTTTCCCTATACAGGATCACGCATCCTGGCCAACGCCATCGCGCTTGATAAAATTCTCACCAAACGCATTTGGCGCGACTACGACCTGCCCTGCCTGACACTCGGTTACAGCAATCTGTGAATCCAGACCTCTCAGGAAACGTGACCGGTCATTAAAAATACGGTATAATACGCGCCGCTACCATAACAGGTACAACTGGAGAGGTCGCGTAGTCTGGTTTAGCGCGCACGCCTGGAGCGCGTGTAACCCGCAAGGGTTCGAGGGTTCGAATCCCTCCCTCTCCGCCAGATCAGCCCCTTTGACGAGGGGCTTTTTTGTTGGAGCACGCGCCCCCATTGAGGGGATGTTACGAATCCGACCTGCTTGTTTAGCATGGTGCAACGCTATACGGTTTCCCCGTGATAGGATGCATATCAAAAAGGCACCTGCAAACTGCAAGTGCCTTTTTGAAGGTAGTTTACTATTCAAGACTTACGCAATTCATAAAAAGATAACGAAAATAATTGTGTAACTCCTGCTACTATTGGTTGAGGCTGATCACATAGGCAATCGCATCCGCAATCTGCTGTTGCGTTAGAGCATTCTCATCGCCCCATGCAGGCATTGAAATTGAAGGGTTCGGACCTGCGGGAGTGGACCCGTGCTGGACGAATAAATCAATATTATAGGCAAAGGTTTTATCGTCAGAGCTCACCATGGTCGGATCAATCGGATTCAGGGTAGGCACCGATCCGTCATCCGTACCAGGATTGGGCACACCCTGCGTACCTTCCGGACCATGACAGGGAACACAATTGGTCTGGAAAATTTCAGCGCCAGAAGCTGCGTCACCGGTCAGGTTCAACGCATCGCCCGGTTCTCCAGGGTTAGAGGGTCGAGCAACCTGATCGCCGCCGGTCCCGTTGGGTGTTGGGGAGGCAGGTTCAGTGGTAGCTTGAACCGAATTCGAAATCGAAAAATCAGGTGGAGGTAAGGTTGCCGCAGCCAGAGTAGGAACAGGTGTCCGCGCAACAACAGGTTGAGCCTGGCGACAGGTCAAAGTGAAACCGCAGGCGGAAATATACACAATCCCCAGCCAGACAACCAGCAACGATACAAAAGCAATCATTGCAGTGTACATGAACTTGCGAAAATCAACCATTCTATATTACTCCTCCCCTACTGCGCCGCTGGCTTCAAGGCGCGGATGTAATTGATCACATCCCAACGGTCACGCACAGTCAGGTTTTCAATCATGGGAGGCATTTTGCCTTCCACACCATTAGTAATCGTCATGAACAGAGCCCCGTCAACCTTGCTCCGGGTGATGATACTGGTCAGGTTGGCAGGTTTATTCGCGATCAAGCCAGAAACCGGTCCATTGCCCTCACCGGTCTCGCCATGACACATGACACAATTGATAGTAAACAGGGTTTTACCCCGTGAAAGTGAAACGTCATCGGCTGGAATCGGGTTGCTTGGCGGGCCCAGATTGGGAATAAAGGCTGGACCATCTATCGGGATAGAACGTGACGGAACAGGCAGGGGGTTCTCCTGCACATCAAAAGACGGCTGGATCTCCATAAAGCTGATGAAGTCGATCTTGATCACATCGTATGCCCATAGCTCGAACAGAGCCACGGCTACAAGCACAAAGAATCCTGCATACATCAGTCGTTTTTGGGCAGGGCTCATAGTTTTTGCGCCTCCTTGGCCTCAACGGATTCCGCTCCCATCGAAAGCATGGCTTTCTCGAACTCCGCTTGTCTGTCTGTTGGGCACTTGAAGAAGACCGCGATTTTTCCATCGCTCACTTCAGGAACGTAGTCCATTGGCTCGTAAGAAGGAAAGCGGCTAAAAACAAACACGCCAAGGAAAGCGAAGCCCATCAGGCCAAGCATGGTCATCTCAAAGATAATGATCAGTCCGGGTGGGATCGGGAATACCGGCTGGCCACCGACATTTAACGGATATAGGTAGGGAATGCCATAGATCAGGAACGCACCGCCCAAGAGACCCAAGATGAGCCCGACCATGCCGAGTCGCGGCACACCGGTATTAACCTTGGGGCGACCCAGTATACGGTTCGAGATCGGGACTCCTGAGATCACATCCAATTGATCGCTGGCTAATCCCAGTTCATAAAGCTTTTCGATGCCTTCCGCAGCCGGGTCAATATCTTCAAAAAGGGCTAGAAGTGTCAGAGTTTCAGACATATCTGCTCCTCCCTTATTCAATTTCGCTGACGGCCGGGATGCTGGCTTTACCAACCTTGCGCAGAGTATGAGCCTCCTGGCCCTCCTGCACTTCCCAAACCGGGATCAATGGGATCAGACGCGATGCAATAATATACAAAAACATAAAGAGCGCGAAAGTCCCGATTGTCAATGGGATTTCAATTCCAGGCTTATAAATGCGCCAGGTAAACGGCATACGCGTGATCGACAGCGACATCGGGATGATCACAAAGCGCTCGATCCACATCCCAATATTGACCACGATGCCGATGATTGCCATCAACCAGGGGGTACGCCGCCACTTCCTGTTCCACAGGATAGCCCACGGGATAACGATATTGCAGATCAACATGGTCACCCACACCCAGGAAAGCGGCCCCTTTTCGTGGAAATCGAGCAGCAAACGGTCGAATTTGTCGCCGCCGTACCAGGGCACTAGATAATCGTTGAAGAAGAAATAAGCCCAGGCCATCGAAATGATCAGACTCAACTTGGCCAAAAAGTCGAAGTGTTCAGCGCGGATGAAGTATTTCATATTCTTCATAGTCGAGCGGATCATAAATAGTACCAGCAACACTGCAGCAATGCCCGAATGCAACGCCCCGATGACGAAGTACGGTCCAAAGACTGTAGACGACCAACCAGGGCGGGTTGCCATGGCAAAGTCCCAGGAAACGATGGTATGCACCGAGAACATGACCGGGATGATAGCAAAGGCAAAGATGTTCATGGCAGAATGCAGATGTCTCCATTCTTTTTCCGTGCCACGGAAACCCAGCGCCAGGATGCGATAGAACGTCTTACGCCAACCGCCGTCTGTGCGATCGCGCGCCATCGCCAGGTCCGGGATGAGCGGCAGGAACAGGTACATGGTGCTGGCCAGGATGTAGGTGTTGATGGCCATGAAATCCCACATCAACGGGGAATGGAAGTCCGGCCAGATCATGCGCTCGTTCGGGTACGGGATCAACCAGTAGAAGCGCCA
>JBAVJG010000615.1:0-4455 GCA_049687655.1 Anaerolineales bacterium
TGCGCGCCGCCACATACAGCGCGCCCTTCGCCAGTTGGATCTGCCGGATGTCTTTAATAGAAATGTGGATGTCTCTTCCGATGGACGTTTCCTCAGCCCAGGCGACTACGTATTCCGAGCCGTTCTCACCCTCACGCACGCGCCTCGAACTTACCCCGCGCTTGAACCTGCCGCGAGAATCCAGGATCCCGGCCTTGAACATTTCCGCCACCAGGTCGATGATCGCTGATCCGCAGATGCCTTTGGCTTTGCCTTTATTCCATTCATCCTCGCCGATGATCTTATAACGCGGCTCCATCGTGGCCGGATCGATTTCGACGCGTTCGATCGCGCCCGGCGCAGCCCGCATCCCGAATTCGATGTGCGCGCCTTCCACGGCCGGTCCCGTGGGCGTGGACGTGCAGATCAGCCGCCTGCGGTTGCCTAGCACCAACTCAGCGTTCGTCCCCACGTCGATGATCAGCCAGTTCTCATCCTGTTTGTGCGGCTCCTCCGCGATTAATACGCCGCTGGTGTCCGCGCCGATGAAACTGGCGATAGTCGGCAGCACGTGCACATTCCCCGACGGATTGATCTCCAACCCCAGTTCGCGCGCTTTGATGTCCAGCGCCTTGTGGATCGCCGGCACGTACGGCGCGTGTCCCAGGTTCGCAGGGGGCAGGTTGAGCAGCAGATGGTGCATGGTCGTGTTGCCCACGAAAACGATTTCTAGGATATCTTCCGTACTTATGTCATTGCGAGCGAGCCGTTCTTTGGCGAGCGCGGCAATCTCCTCTTCTCCAGTTTCTTCCCGTTTAGCCGGAGATCGCCGCGTCGGACTATCGTCCTCCTCGCGATGACACTGATTTACTGTTTTCACCGCCCCCTTCAACAACCCATTCACCGTTCCGATCACCGCCTTATGCTGCTTCTCCAGCCCGTCCGGCTCCGCAATCGTGTACTGGATGCGCGACATGACATCCTCGCCATATACGATCTGTGGATTCATCTCCGATTCGGCCGCCAGGATCTCGCCCGTTTCCAGGTCGCACAGGTACAGCGCAATGGTGGTCGAGCCAATGTCCACCGCCGCGCCGTAGCTTTTTTCCACGTAGCCCGGCTGCACGCGGATGACCTCCCTGTCCTGCCAGACAGTGGCGGTCACCTTCCAGTTCCCTTCACGCACGACATCGCCCAGACCGCGCAGGCATTGGTAATCGATGTTCAAGTCTTCAGGTTCGGGCAGGTTCTCCTCTCCGCGCCGTACCAGCTTCATCGAAGTTGACAATCCCAGTGACAGCCGCTCCCAGTCCGCGAAGGGTTGCTCCAGGTCTGGAGGACTCATTTCAACCAGATATTTCCGCACCGACGGTTTGATCTCGATCTCGCGCTCCGTTGCCGATTTGCGCACAATCTGCTTGTTGCCGCGGCTTTCTTCAGGGACATTGACCAGCACATCCCCCAGCACCTTTGCCTGGCAGGAGAGCCGTATCTGGCCAATCTCCCAGCCGTTGTCGGCCATCATAATCGGGCGGCGGTTAAAGTAAGCCACCTCCTGGAGGCCGGGCGGTGAAAGATGCTCGCGTTTAGAGGTGATACCGTAACGTTCAAATATCCCATCCTCGATGAGAACCTTACATTTTCCGCAGGTGGCGTTCTCGGCGCAGATCGATTCGATCTCTACGCCCAGGTGGCGCGCCGCTTCGCGCAGGCTGAGGCCTTCGTCCACGTGGCCACGGCGTCCAGAAGGTTGCAGGATGACGGTGTGTTGTTTGCTCATAAGTTGCCCAATTATATATGCCTACAGTCAAAAAATGTGCTTTTCCGTTCAATTAACAAAAAGTGCATTTTTTGACCGCCCTGGGTATACATTTCGTTTGTGGAGAAGGTAATAAATATCCCCGAAAAGGCAAATTTCGGCCACGATTTCAGGCCGAAATTTGCCGCTAATTGCTTCTTTATAGTATAATGTCTTCTGCAGACTTGGCTGAAGGACGAAAGTTGTCCCGTTGTTAACACCATAACCCATAGGAGCGTGAAGCGCGATCATTGTCGTTTCGAGAATTCTGTTGGCCCTTGTTGACGAGATTTCCCTTGGCTGAGTTTGTGCAAAAGCCAGGGATTTTTTTTGGCTCAAATATCCTTCTGAGGAAGGAGGTGAAGAAATTTGGCAGTTGTGACCTTACGCAACGGCGAATCGCAGGATCAATTGCTCAGGCGGTTCCGCAAAAAAGTTGTCAAAAGCGGTGTGTTGAGCACGATACGCCGCAAACGCTGGTTCGTTTCCAAGAGCGAACAACGTCGCATGGAAAAGAAAAAAGCCGCGCGGCGCTTTAAACGTAAACAGTTCACCCGAGATAATGACCGATAGTAAGTTAGCAGGAGGCGTGTATGGCGAAAACTGAAGAAAAAATTAAGGTTGAAGGGAAAGTGATCGAAGCCCTGCCCGGAACACAATTCCGTGTGGAGTTGGATAACGGTCATGAAGTATTGGCTTACCTTTCCGGTAAGATGCGCAAGTATTACATCCGTATCTTGCTGGGTGACCGTGTATCCGTAGAAATGTCGCCCTACGATCTTTCGCGTGGACGCATCACATTCCGCTATCGCAAGAACCAGCTTCCGCCAAAATCTGACTAACCCCTCTAACTGAATTTATAATAAAGCCCTCCACAATCTGGAGGGCTTTTCTGTTATAGCTCCTCCCCTATTTTGCTAGTAGGAGTTAAACAGTTGAATATGAGAAGCCCAAAAATAAGGGTGGCGTGTTGGCCAGCGCGCCACCCTTATTTTTGGCATCTTTTCGCGGTCTCGTAAGTCCAAGAAATCGAGCGGTGAAGGGGGCCTTAAGGCAAATCCCTGAACTCACTCAAAATCTGGATGTAGTTCGAGCGTTCGAACGCAGCCGGTTCTGCCACCGATTGCTGGCTCATACTGCCCTGCATCTGCTTGATTGAATCGTATTCATGCGCTTCCATCCAGGCTTGCAAGTCGTTGAGAATGACAGGAACGCGCTCATAACCATCTCGCAGAATGGCAGAGGCCGTCATGGCAACTTTTGCGCCCGCCATCATAGATTTCAACACGTCTTGTGCCGTGTGGATGCCGCTGGTCAGTGCCAAATCAGCATCGATCTTACCATGCAGGATAGAAATCCAGCGCAGCGGCAGCAGCAGGTCACGCGAATCGCTCAGTTGCAATGTACGAACAACTTCTAATTCTTCCAAATCAAAATCAGGCTGGTAGAAGCGGTTGAACAGCACCAGGCCATCTGCCCCGGCCGCGACTAATCTGCGGGCGAAGTTGGGCAGGGCCGTGATGAATGGGCTAAGTTTGACCGCCAGCGGGAGGTCGATAGCAGCTTTGACTTCTGCGACCAGATCAGTGTAGTTATCTTCGAGTTCTTGTCCGCTCAGGTTGGGATCTGCAGAAAGGTAGTACATATTCAATTCGAGGGCATCAGCTCCGGCATCCTGCATGAGGCGCGCATAATGTATCCACCCCCCCTTAGAAACGCCATTGAGACTTCCTATCACAGGGATAGAGACGGTCTTTTTGATATCACTCAGATGCTCCAGATACCTGTCTGGTCCCATGTTGTAGGTGCCTATATCGGGCAGATAGGTCATGGCTTCGGCGAAGGAATTTGTGCCGCGCGTCAGGTAGTGGTCCAGTTCGAGGCTGTCGTGGATGATCTGCTCCTCGAAGAGCGAATACATCACGATGGCACTCACGCCCGCATCTTCCAGTCTCTTGGCGTTTTCAGCCTTTTTCGAAAGCGGAGAGGCCGAAGCCACCAGCGGGTTCTTCAGGTTCAGACCAAGGTAAGTAGTGGTAAGGTCGGTCATATTGTCTCCAGTGAGTAGAAATGGAGAGTAGAGATTGATCTCTACTCTCTAATTATCTGCTCTCTATTCCTCATTCTCGCCATTGTAGTGCATGGCGGCCATTTGCTGGTAGAGCGTCCAGCGGGACTTGTTATCCTGCTTGGCCAGATCGAGCAATTTTCCGGCGCGCTCTTCGTTGCTTTGCAGCAGCATGCGGTAGCGGGTTTCGTTGTAGACGTAGTCTTCCAGGCGCGTGGTAGGCTCCTTGGCATCGATCAGGAGCGGATTCTTGCCCTGGTCCACGAGGCGCGGGTCGTAGCGATAGACCGGATACGCGCCGGAAGTAACGGCCAGCTTTTGCTGCTCAAGGCCCTTGGCCATATCGTAGCCATGCGCAATACAGTGGCTGTATGCGATGATGAGTGATGGGCCGTCATAGGTCTCAGCCTCAAGGAAAGCCCGCAGCGTTTGCTGATCATTGAAGCCCATAGCAACGCGGGCTACATAAACATAGCCGTAAGCCATCGCGATCAGGCCCAGGTCTTTCTTGGGCATACCTTTACCGCTCATAGCAAATTTAGCGACTGCCGCGCGTGGGGTGGACTTGGAGGCCTGTCCGCCGGTGTTGGAATACACTTCGGTATCGAGC